>DASQDV010000245.1:0-7323 GCA_035633995.1 Pyrinomonadaceae bacterium
GCCCGAAGTCTATCAACTGGTCGAGCGCGGCGCGAATCGTGCGCCCCGTGTAGAGCACATCGTCAACAAGGATGATGTGGCGGTCGTCAACGCCGCCGGGCAAGTCCGTCCGGTTGATGATGGGGTTGGCGCCGACGGTCGAGAGGTCGTCGCGGTAGAGCGTGATGTCAACGATGCCGACGGGCGGACGGTCGCCTTCGAGGTCTGCGATCTTATCTGCGAGCCGGTGCGCGAGCGGCACGCCCCGCCGCTGGATGCCAACCAGATAGAGGTCGCTCGAACCCTGATTCTCCTCCACGATCTCCGAAGCCAGACGCGCCAGTGCGCGATTGATGCGCGCCCCGTCCATGATCCGAACTTTTTCCGTAAATTCCATCGGCGCGGATACTAACATAAAGACGCAACGGGTGACGAGCGACTTTGTCTATATATGTGGACGGTTTAAATGTCGGATGTCAACGGGAGTGGACATCCTTCCTTGGCGGTCTTTTTAGAAGTCGTATTGTTTTAAATGACTTAGTGAGTTGTGGGGCGATGGAATATAGATTGCCTGCAAATCGGTAGTGCTCGCTATGGATGTGGCAAATACTTCCTCGCCCGGGAGAATGACAGGCGGCAAGACTGTCTCACCGCAGTTGGCTAAATAATCACTAGAATACTGCCTCTGACCTCTCAGCTTCTTCCTGCCAGTCTCCGTTACACCGACAGCGCTGCGCCCTTCGCCTCAGCGTTATCTCTCATGGAGAAACAACATGACCACAAAGAAAGCTTCACAGGGCAATAAGAAGACTCCGAAGCCGAGCAAGGCTCCGAGTCCGGGCGGCGAGATAAATCTGGGCGAAGCCGCCCTGCCGGAGGCGATGCGCAAGGCGCTGGCAAAGGCCGCGCATGAGAACGACTCGCGCCTTTGCCGGGGGGTTGAGGATTGGGCTAACAACTTCATTCGCGACGAATGTGCGAAGAAACAGTTCACGCTCTCCTCCGGCAATTGCAACCTCAAGGAATGTCAGACGGTCGAAGAACCGAGGATCGAGCCGTGCGTGACGCTGCGGTGGGGCGATGGACAGAAAGACCAACTCGAAACGGAGGATACGGAGGTGCTCTGCATCACCGTCTGCAATCCCTACTCGAACGTGTCGCTGAATGACTTCACGATGCAGATCGTGGTGCTCAACGCGGACGGCTCTCAGGTCGCGAACCTGCCCGACGGAACTCCTTCGGTGTTCATCAGACCCAGCCACATGATCTGCTTCGACGACGTTCCGCCCTGCAACCCGCAGCGGCCTGAGGAATCCTGCGTGTCGCGCCAGGTGGTGTTGATCACACGCGGCGCGAAAGTGGGCGCATACAGAATATTGATCTTCTACTGCTTCAACGCGTGCTTCACAAAGGCCGCTATCCGGGCGGACTTTGTGCTGGACTTGGTGGCAAGCTAGGAGACCAGAGAAGGGCGTCAGCTACTGCCCCCGCCTTGCCCTCCGAGACGCTATAGAAGTGGAGCGTGCGGTAGGCGTAGAGAAAAAAGAGCAAGCAGGAGAAACAGCCGGAGTCTCCATAGATGAAGACTCCGGCTGTTTTCATCAAGAGCTTTGTACGCGCGCGCGGAGGCTCAACGAGAGGCGCTGGCAGAGCGGCGTATGAAGGCGTGTGACGAGTGACAGGTGACGAGAAAGACCACAGCGAGAACACGAAAATAGCGCCGGGTGACAAGCGGCAGGTGACAAGTTAAACTCTCAAACGTTCTCGTCACTTGTCACTTATCACTCGTCGCTCGTCACTTCTCAATGTTCTATCGCTCGCTTGTGCGTCCAGCCCTGTTTCGTCTCGCGCCGGAGACGGCGCACGAGTTTGCTCTGCACGCGCTCGTTGCCGCCTTGAAGCCGGAGAGCGTGAGGCGTTTGGCCGCGCGGCGTCTGGGGCGCGAGCCGTTCGGAAAGTTGGAACGCTTCGGTCTGAGTTTCAGTAATCCGGTGGGGCTGGCGGCGGGGTTCGATAAGAACGGAGTGGCGGCGCGCGAGTTGGCCGCGCTCGGCTTTGGTTTTATTGAAGTCGGGACGGTGACGCATCTGGCGCAGGCGGGCAACGAGCAGCCGCGCCTGTTCAGACTCCCGCAGGATCGTGCGCTCATCAATCGTCAGGGCTTCAACAACGAAGGGGCGGCGGCGCTCGCCGCGCGGCTTGCGCGCAGGGGTCGCCCCGGTTGCGTGCTCGGCATCAACATCGGCCAGAGCCGCGTGGTGGAAGTGACGGATGCGACCGCCGACTATCTCACCAGTTTCGAGATCGTATACCCGCATGCCGACTACATCACCGTCAACGTCAGTTCCCCGAACACGCCCAACCTGCGCGAGTTGCAACGCGCCGACGCGCTCACGGAGCTGCTCGGCGCGCTGCAAACTCGCAATCGAGAGTTGTCGCTCACAACCGGGCTAGCACGGCGTGTCCCGCTGCTCGTGAAAGTTGCGCCCGATCTGGCGGAGGGCGAACTTGAGTTGATCGTCGATGTCGTGCGCCGCACGGGGATTGACGGCATCATCGCGACCAACACGACGACGGCGCGTGCGAATCTCACGCACACACCGGCCAGCGTCGTCTCGGCAATCGGCGCGGGCGGGTTGAGCGGCGCACCCTTGCGCGCGCGTTCGACGGAAGTGATTCGTGCGTTGTATCGTCTGTCGCGCGGCACGGTCAGGATCGTCGGCGTCGGCGGCATCTTCAACGCGATGGACGCGTGGGAGAAGATTTGCGCGGGGGCGAGCCTCGTGCAGCTTTACACGGGCTTCATCTACGAAGGCATCACCGCCGCGCGCGACATCAACGAAGGTCTGGCGCAGCTTCTCCAACGCGAAGGCTTTCGCACGCTCGACGAGGCCGTCGGTTGCCGGGAGCAATAGCTCTGAGTTGTTAGCTCTTAACTTTCGGTGAAAGGCAAGCGTCTTAAACTCACAATCAGGTGGTTAGCGTGACGCGTTCTACTGACTTGCTAACAGCTAATAGCTATTAGTTAACAGCTTTCTTATGCACAATAAACTTATCATCGCGCTCGATGTGGAGACGGCGGAAGAGGCACGCAGGCTGTTTGCGCTGCTCGGCTCGCAGGCGGGCATGTTCAAGATCGGCTCGCAACTTTTTACCGCCGCCGGGCGCGGCTTCGTGCGCGAGATCGTGGAGCGGGGCGGGCGCGTCTTTCTCGATCTCAAATTCCACGACATCCCGAACACGGTCGCCGCCGCGTCGCGCGAAGCCGTCAGGCTCGGCGTCTCACTCTTCAACGTCCACGCGGCGGGCGGGGGCGAAATGATGCGGCGCGCGGCTGAGGCCACAACGGAAATTGCCGAACGCGAAGGCTTCGAGCGACCGCAGCTTATTGCCGTCACGGTGTTGACGAGCGCAAACGCCGGTGTGCTGGCCGAAACGGGCGTCGCGGGCGACTTGGAGGCGCAGGTGAAGCGGCTGGCCGAGTTGGCCGCGTCGAGCGGGATGGACGGCGTGGTCGCTTCGCCGCATGAGATAGCGTTAGTGCGTTCGGTCGTCGCGCGCGAGGATTTTCTGGTCGTCACGCCCGGCGTCAGACCCGCCGCCGCGTCGCACGACGATCAGAAGCGCGTCATGACGCCCGCCGAGGCCGTGCGCGCCGGGGCGGATTACATCGTCGTCGGGCGCGCGATCCTGAACGCGCCCGATCCGGTGCGCGCCGTGCGGGAGATCGTCTCGGAGATGGAGCGCGCCGATGAAGAATCAGCGAGCAGCACGCCGGGCGCGAAAAGCATCTGAAGTAACCTTGCGCGTGCATGAAATCCGGTCTACGTCCTCCCGCCGACAGGTGCGCCCGCGTAGCCGTGTAGTGTAAGCTAGGGTGCACGATTTCCCCCGTCAAAAGGTTTAGGAACAGCGTCCGTGCGTGCGGCGTGTAAGGCTTGCGTCGCGCCGCGCGCGCGACGACGGCGCGGGAAGAAGTTCAAAGACGAACCTGCGGAAATGAGGAAGCCACTTTTGCACCGAAGACACAAACTGCTGCCGACCTTCACACTCCTGTTCGCATCCCTGACGCTCTCCGCGTCAATCTTCGCGCAGCAAACTTCGAGCGCCCCCGCCGTCGCCGCGCCGGGAGACTTTTCCCCCGCCCCTTACCTGACGGGCGAAAAATTGACTTACAACGTCTCCTTCTCGAATTTCACGACCGCCGGGCACGTCGAACTGTTCAACGCCGGGCGCGGACGTTTCTTCGAACGCGACGGTATCGAACTGCGCGCGCGCGTCCAGACGGTCGGCGTCGTGCGCGCCGCGCTCTACTCGATTGATAACGAGTACACGGCCTACGTCGATCCGCAAACCGGACTTCCCTTTCGCACGCGCGTTCGGAATCTCGAAGGCGGCGCTGCCGGCGCAGCGGCGCAAACTTCGACTCTCGCAAACCAGCCCGCGCCCGCACTCGAAGCGACGCCCGCCACCTACGATTTCCTCTCCGCGCTCTATCGCATGCGCGCCCTGCCACTCGCCGTCGGCACAACCTATCGGCTGAGCGCGCAGGGCGAGGGCAGACAGTACGAGACGGAGGTGCGCGTCACCGGACGCGAGACGGTGAAGACTGCGGCGGGAAGTTTCAACGCCGTCGTCGCGCAGCTACGCGTGCGCGACAATTCAGCGGCGAACGATTATCGCCCGCGCATCTATTTCAGCGACGACGAGCGACACCTGCCCGTGCTGTTGACGGCGAAACTCAAGACCGGCGAGCTACGCGTCGAACTCGCCAGTTCGGAGTTGCTTCGCCCCGTGTTGCCGCCCGGCGCAGTGGCGAACGCCGAACCGCCCGCCGCCGCTACCCCGACGCCCGCCAGAGTTTCGACCGTGCCCCTGCCCGGCGGCGACGGCGCGGCAGCAGCAGGCGCGAACTCCGAAGCGCCCTCCGATTTGCCCTTCAAGGTCGGCGAGCAGTTGAACTTCAGTTTCTTCCTCGGCACGTCAACGCAGCCCGTCGGCGTCGCCACCTATCACGTCCGCGCGCGCAACAAATTCGCGGGGCGCGACGGCCTCTGGTTCTCGGCCTCGATGTTCACGACGGGCGCGCTCCAATCCGTCTTTCCCGTCACAGACAAGATCGAAACCTACGTTGACGTGAAAACTTTGCTGCCCTTCCGCAGCCAGTTACAAATCCGCGAAGGCAATCATCGCCTGCAAGGCGTCGTCAGCATTGATCAGGAGCGCGGCGCGGCCACCGTCACCGACGGCAGCTCTATCGAAGTTCCGGTCGGCACATATGATCTCGTCTCGGTCATCTACGCGATGCGCTCGTTCGATCTCGCGCCGCCCAAACGCAACGCCGTCTCGCTGCTCATTAACAAGCGCCCGCGCACCCTCTTTATCAACTCGCTTAGACGCGAGACGATTGAACTGGGAGGCAAACGCATCCCCGCTTTCCAACTCGCGCTCGCCACCGACGAGCCACAGGGCGACCGCTTTCAACTGCGCCTCTGGGTCGGCGCGGACAGCCGCCGCCTGCCGCTGCGCCTGACGGCCACCACGCCGCTCGGCCCCGTCCGCGCAGACCTCTCCATCATCCCGCTCAACGCTCAATAAACAGCCGCCGTCTCTTTCGCGCCGCTTCCCTGTCGCTCTCGTGCAGCGCCGCTCGCTTCTCAACCTAAATGAAATTGAAAATTGATTTCAACTAAGCTATACTGCACGCGCGGTCGGTCAGAAGCCACCTTCAAATTTTTCCGGCTCTCCAGATTCAAACGAGGCGCATCGTGCGCATGCAGCAATCAAAGATGGTTTCGCGCGGCAACGATTTCACGGACAACAGGGCGACGGACGGCGTCGCGCGCACGGCGAAGGCTACGGCGCGCGGAGCGACGACGTTGAACGCACTGCCGCACGGCGTGGAGGCACGCGTCGTCTCGGTGGAAGGCGAGGGCGCGGTGGCGCGTCGCTTGATGGAAATGGGCGTCGTGCCCGGCGCGCCCGTGTGCGTCATCAAGGCTGCGCCGCTCGGCGACCCCATCGAAGTCCGCGTGCGCGGATACCACCTTGCCCTGCGCCGCGCCGAAGCGCAGACGATTACAGTAGTGACGGGTGACAGGTGACGAGTGACGAGTTAAAGCAAAGGGCTTGTCTTTAATTCGTCACTCGTCACTCGTCACTCGTCACTTGTCATATATGAGTACGATCCTGCAATCCCCCGCTCCGGTTCGAGAGCCTGCCACAGCGGCAGCGACGCACGCCGACGCGCAGCCGCTCACGATTGCGCTCGCGGGCAATCCGAACGCGGGCAAGACGAGCCTCTTTAACGCGCTGACGGGGCTCAGGCAGAAGGTCGCCAATTATCCCGGCGTGACCGTCGAACGCAAAGAGGGATTCTGGCAACTCTCGCCCGAACTGCCGACGGCGCACCTCAAAGACCTGCCCGGCCTCTACAGTCTCGACGCCAACTCGATTGACGAGCAGATCGCGCGCGACGTGATCACCGGGCGGCTCGCGAGCCTGCCGCTCCCCGATTGCATCATCGCCGTCGTTGATGCCACCAACCTCGAACGCAATCTCTACCTCGCCACGCAACTGCTCGAAACCGGGCGCCCGCTCGTCGTCGCTTTGACGATGATCGATCTCGCCGAGCGGCGCAAACTTGATATTGACACGAAGCAGTTGTCCGATGCGCTCGGCGTGTCCGTAGTGCCCGTCGTCGCGACGCAGCGGCAGGGTCTCGACGCTCTGGCCGAAGCCGTCCTCAGCGCCGCGAAGTCCGACCCGCCCACAGCGGGCTGGCGTCTCTCCGACGAGGCCGAACGCGAACTCGCCGCGCTCGCCGCGCTCCCCGCGAGCGACAACGGAAACGCGAGCAGCAGCGAACCTGCCGGCGGGGAGATGAACCGGAGCGCGCGACGCTACAGCGCGCTCGTCGAACTCTACGCGGACGAACTGCCGGAGGAGGCGACCGAGCGGCACGAAGCGATCAGTGCGGCGCGCGGGCGGCTCGCCGAGGGCAATTCGCGCTGGTGGCAAGAGCCGCTGCTTGCGCGCTACGAATGGATCGAACGCGTCGCGCGCGGCGCGGTGCGCGACAACAAACCGGGGCGCACCTCACGAACGGATCGCATAGACCGTTTCGTCACGCACAAGTTTTTCGGCCCCTTGATTTTTCTGGCCGTGCTGTTCGTCGTCTTCCTCCCCATCTTCTCCTTCGCGCAGTTGCCTATGGATTTGATCGACGGGTCTTTCGGCAAACTCGGCGAACTCGTGCGCGGCACGATGCAGCCCGGGCTGTTGACGGACTTGCTGGTTGACGGCGTCATCGCCGGAGTCGGCGGTGTGCTCGTCTTTCTGCCG
>DASQDV010000246.1:0-6927 GCA_035633995.1 Pyrinomonadaceae bacterium
TTCCACGTCAATGAATTCGTCGAACGACTTATAACACGGGTAGGTAATGCGTGGATCAAACGCCTCGCCCGGCTGTGTGTCGGACATATCATCGTGCATCCCCTCGCCGGTCGCTTTCACGGATTCTGCCCCCCCACCTTCGCCCACCTGCAATCTCTGCATCATGTGTTTCCCCCTGGTGAGTTGAATAATATCGAAAATGACGGTAAAGCAAAAATTACTATTCGTCTATCTTTGAAAGTTCCCGATAGTGTCCTCGACACTGTGTTGCCCGGGCACCAGCCTTGAGAACTGTGCTTCAATCGAACGCCGGCCTGATGCCTTCGCGAGGTGCGATGCCCCCGGTTCGACACCGAAACCGACCGGGCGACCAACTGAGCGCCGGATATCATACCTTAATTTAGGCGCATCTCTTGAAAGTACGAGTTAGTACAGATCAGTTTCCTCCACTGCAATATATTTAACCACCCTGACAATTACACCTTCGAATTGCTCAAGTGAAAACAATGTCGTCCATTATAGCTATTAAAGTTTAAATTCCCCGGTGATGTCGCTATGCTGAAAGTAAATAACTCGTCGTACCTGAATTCGGGCAAGTCTCCGGTCTGGCTCTCAAAGCGTTTGCGGAAGTGGAAACGTCTATTCGGTTTGGAACACTGGTCGTGGGATGTCCGCTGGGTGTCTAAAAAGTATCTCAACGGCGGAAGTGAACACAAGGAAGGCGGGCCTACCACTTACGGCAGGTGTGAGGCGCTCGCGCCTTACCTGAGTGCCAAACTCTACTTCAGCCAAAGCCTGAAGAATAACGAGTGGGGGCGGACGGTCGCCTTCCACGAAGCGCGCCATGTCTATTACGCCGCGTTCCTCACACACGCGCTGCGGCGCGACATCATAGACCGCTACGTGCCGGGGCGCGAGCGCAAGTACGTCAACCAGCAATTGGACGACCTGATCGAAACGCTCATCGAGATGGATACCATCCAGTTCCGGCAACTCACCGACCTCTAGCGCACGCGTTCGCGCAAGCGACCGCCACATCGGGCGGAGCTACGGCAGCAGCGATTGGTCGGCCTCATTGGCGAACGGCGGAGGGGAATTATGTTTCTGCAAATACAGCCATTCCTTGACCGGGCGCTGGGGCTCGGCCTGGAAAACAAAGACATCAACATCGGCCAGATGTCGCTGCGGGCGCTCGTGGTCTTCGTGCTGGCGATTGCGATGATCCGCATCGGCAACAAACGGTTCATGGGGAAGAACGCCGCCCTCGACGTGCTGCTCGGCATCGTCTTCGGCTCGATGGTCAGCCGCGCCATCACGGGTAACGCCCCTTTTCTTCCCACTCTCATCGCCAGCTTCGTTCTGGTGTTGTTGCACTGGGCGGCATCCGCCATCGCGTTCCGCTCGCACCGGTTCGGCACACTGGTCAAGGGGCACGACAGCACTCTCGTCAGGGACGGCGAGATTCAGTGGGAGGCGATGAGGAAGGCGCACCTCACCGAGCACGACCTGTGGGAGGCGATTCGCAACAGCGGCAAGCATCCCGACGTGCGCGAGGTAGTGTCGGCGCATCTGGAGCGCAACGGCGATATCAGCGTGATCATGCGCGAACCCGGTTAGCAGTTCGCGCTCGCGCACTATCCGCACCCTGCCGCCGTCAAAGCAGGCGAAAACTTGCGCGGTGGTACAATTGTTTTCCCGACCTATGACCGGAATCCAGATTTCAACTCCGCGAAATAATCCTGAAAGGCGCAAACGCTTGGCCGTGCTGTTGCTGCTGGTTACGTTAGTGTTCACGGGTCTGCTGGCCGCCGCGTGGTTTGCCGTCACGCAGCCCGTGATGTTCGACGGGGCGGAGAGCGCTGGCCGTCTGCCCGTAGATGCCGCGCGGCTCGAAGCGCACGTGCGTATGCTCTCCGAAACGCTCAGCCCGCGCGACGCGGGGCATCCCGAAAACCTCGACCGTGCCGCCGCTTATCTGCGTCAGGAGTTTGAACGGGCGAAGGCCGCCGTCGTGTCGGAGCAACCCTTCGAGGCGCGGGGGCAGACTTACCGCAACGTGATCGCCTCGTTCGGTCCGCGTACTAATGAACTCGTCGTGGTCGGGGCACATTACGACACGGCGGGTGCGCTCCCCGGCGCTGACGATAACGCGAGCGGCGTTGCGGGATTGATCGAGTTGGCCTATCTGCTCGGCAGAACGCCGCCGGCGGCACGCGTCGAGTTGGTTGCCTTCACTCTGGAAGAGCCGCCCTACTTCCGTTCTCCGCTGATGGGCAGCGCCGTCCACGCCGCTTCGCTCAGGTCGCAGGGCTTCGCCGTGCGCGCCATGCTCTCGCTGGAGATGATCGGCTACTTCAGCGCGCAGCCCGACAGCCAGCAGTACCCACTCTCTTTTCTCAAAGCCTTTTACCCTTCGCGGGGCAATTTTATCGCCATCGTCGGGAAGATGGATCAGGGGCGGACGCTGCGGCGCGTCAAGAAAGCGATGACGGGCGCGTCGCCGCTTCCGGTCTATTCCATCAACGCGCCGCGCTCCATTCCCGGCGTAGACTTCTCCGATCATCTGAACTACTGGAATGAGGGCTACGACGCGCTGATGATCACCGACACGGCTTTCTACCGGAATCCGCATTATCATAGTTCTGCGGACACGCCCGAAACTCTCGACTACGAACGAATGGCGTCGGTCGTGCAGGGAGTTTACGCGGCGGTGCTCTCTTTAACGAATTAATGACGGGAAGCCATTTTTGATGTGGAGGGAAATTCAATTGAAGCCCCGCAAACTGATCTGCTGTTTAATGGTCTTGGTGTCGTTCTGCATCTCAGGCTCGCCGTCCATTTGTACGGCACAGACGGCATCGCCCGCAGTGAGCGTAAGGCTGATTACTGACGAGCCGGAGGCGGTGCTTTCGATTCTCGGTAAGAGAAAAGCCAAACAGGAGATTAACGAAGACGACTGGCGACGATTGTTTCAAAGCGAAGGCTACGTGCGACTCAAACGACGCGAGTTAGGGATGAAACGTTCGTTTGAAGAGGCGGATTTCAAGGCTTTTGTTCTCTCCGACGGCTTGCTCGAACGCGCTCCCGCGCTGGCGCAGACACTCACGAGCTGGAAAGAGGCCGACATGTCCAGAGCCGCGCGCCTGGCGCTGGCTTACCTGCCGAAAGGTACCCGTATCAGCGCGAAGATTTACCCCGAAATCAAGCCGCGAGAGAACAGCTTCGTTTATGACATAGACACTGATCCGGCGATCTTCTTATATCTTGATCCGAAGATGACAAAAGCTGAGTTGGAAAATCACGTTGCGCACGAGATGCACCACATCGGCTACGGCACGGCTTGCACGACCAAGCAGCCTTCGGGCGAGACTGACCACTTGCAGAAAAACGCGCGAGCCGTCTTAACGTGGCTCGGTGCCTTCGGCGAAGGCTTCGCGACGCTCGCAGCGGCCGGCGGCCCTGACGTTCATCCGCACGCCACAAGCCCGGCGGAAGAGCGCGCCCGTTGGGACCAAGACGCGGGAAATTTTAACGGCGACCTGAAAAAGCTCGAACAGTTCTTCCTGGACGTTTTGGAAAGCCGCTTGACCGGCGACGACGTGGAGAAAACGGCGCGTACCTTTTACGGCGTGCAGGGACCCTGGTACACGGTCGGTTGGAGAATGGCGGCGCTGATTGAAAAGACTTACGGTCGCGCCAGGTTGATTGAGTGCATGTGCGATGTTAGAAAACTGCTCCTAACTTATAATCAAGCAGCCGCAAGACACAATCGCCGGTCAGCCGACAAATTAGCCTTGTGGTCGGAATCGCTTGCCAAGCGCGTCGAGAGTAGCAAGTAGCAACGACAGAACACATCCCGGCGGCGAGGCGGAATTACGGGCACAGTGTTTATCTCGCCGCACGCAATCTGACAACGCCATGCGCCCGACGCCCCGCCACAGTCTTTCACCTGCGTCGGGTTGGGAGCGCGGGTGAGGTGAAGTTTGTAATCAACGCACGGTCGAACAAGTCAATGGAGATAACCGCACCTCACCGCGACTGGCTGCGAACAGGTTAGTCCCTGAGTTGATCCGGCGACGCACGCACGCGTACATGCGCACCTGCCAGTTCTCTCCCGAGTCATTCGTGTCGAAGCGCGATCAACGGATCAACTTTCGTCGCACGCCGCGCGGGGATGTAGCACGCCAGGAGCGCCACGCCGCCGAGCAACGCCGCAACGCTCATAAAAGTTAAAGCGTCCGTAGCGCTAACCCCGTAGAGCAGGCTCTGTATGTAGCGGGTCAAGGCGAAGGACGCGATTAACCCGACGCCCACCCCCGTCAACGCCAGCCCCATTCCTTGCGAGACGACTAACTTCAACACGTCGCCCGCGCGCGCGCCGAGCGCCATGCGGATGCCGATCTCGTGCGTCCTGCGCCCGACCGTGTAGTTTACGACCCCGTACAGGCCGATGGAGGTGATGGTCAGGGCGAGGGCTGCGAAGACGACCATCAGCAGCATCAGGAAACGCTTGTCGGCGACGTTGTACGCCATGAGTGATTCGACCGTCCGCACCTTCCACACCGGCTGATCCTTGTCCACCTTCCACACGGCCTCGCGCACGGCCTGCGAGAGGCTCAGAGGCTCGACCTTCGTGCGGACGACGACGGTGGCGAATAAGCCCGGAGACTGGCTGTAGCTGTTGTAGATTTGTGGGCGCTGCTCTTCACTCAGCCAATCGTGCTTGGCGTCGCCTACGACGCCGACGACCGTGCCGGGTTCGTCGTCACCGGCAAATTTTATCTGCTTGCCGATGGGGTCTTGCCCCGGCCAGAAGCGGCGTGCCATCGTCTGATTGATGACTAAGACGAAGGGCGTATCGAGCCGGTCGCCGTCGCCGAAGAGGCGGCCTTGCACGAAGGGGATGCCCATGGTGGCGAAATAGTCCGGCGTCGCCGTGTTGAAGTGAACCTGCGGCTCCTGGCCTCTGGGCGGCGTCTCGCGGTCGGGCAGGGTGATGCGCACCGAGGCGCTGTTGCCGGTTAAGGGCAGCCCCCTGACGAGCGCCGCCGATTGCACGCCTGGCACCGCCCTCAGTTGCTCGACAACCTGACGATGAAATTCCCACTGCGCGGGGGGTTCGACATATTTGTTGCGCGGCAGGCGATATTCGAGCGTCAACAGGTTTTCGGTCTTGAAGCCGGGGTCGACCTGAAGCAGGTTGTAAAAACTCTTGATGAAGAGAGTGCCCCCGATCAGCAACACGAGGGCGAGCGCCATTTGCACGACGACGAAAACGCTGCGCGCACGGAGCGCGCCCGCGCCGTCGCCGACGGAGCGGCCTCCCTCCTTCAACGCAGTGTTCAGGTCAAGGCGCGAGATTTGCCACGCCGGGGTGAGGCCGAACAGGAAGCCCGTCAACACGGACACGCCGAGCGTGAACAGTAACACGGGCGCGTCGAGCCGCACTTCGCCTCGCGGCAGCACGTTCGGGTTGACCGCCAGCAGCAAGTCCGTCCCCCATCTGGCAAGTAGCAGACCGAGACCGCCGCCGAGCAAAGCGAGCAGCGTCGTTTCGGTGAGCAACTGCCGCGCGAGCCGCCCCCGGCTCGCACCCAGCGCCGACCGCAGGGCGAACTCCTTCTGCCGCGCCGTGCCGCGCGCCAGCGTTAAATTGGCGAGGTTGGAACAGGCGATCAGGAGGATGCAGCCGACCGCCGCGAACAGTGCGATGAGGATGGGGCGAATGTTCCGCACCGTCACCTCTTCCAACAGTTCCACCTTTGCGCCGCGCCCGGCGCTCTCGTTCGGGTACGCCTGCGCCATCCGCGCGGCGACCGTGTCGGCTTCAACCTGCGCCTGCGCCTGCGTCACGCCCGGCTTGAGATGACCGACGCCGAAGAGGAACCGCGCGTCACGCCGCGCCGCGTAACCCGGGAAACGCTGCACCGTCGTCCAGATTTCGACTTCGTCGTCGAGCGGATGCCGGAAAGAGCTTGGAACGACGCCGACGACGCTGTACGGCTCGCCGTTGAGAATGAGTTTCCGGCCAGCCAACGCCGGGTCGGAGTCCAGGCGGCGTCGCCAGAACCCTTCGTTGACGACCACGACGCGTTCGGCTCCCGGTTGGTCTTCGCCGCGCGCGAACGTCCGACCGGCGGTGGGCGAGAGGTTGAACACGTCGAAGAAATTGGCCGTCACGAATGCGCCGCGCACGCGCTCCGGCTGTGCGCCGCCGGTCAGGTTAATGCTCTGCGTCTGCATCGCGGCGAAGTCTTCGAGCGTCGTGAGGTGCGCCGCGAAGTCCTGCGCCTCGGCGGGGGAAATCGTCCCAAACCCGGCGCTCTGGTCTGCGCCGGAAACGAGCACGAACCGGTGTGCGTTGTGGTACGGCAGGGACTTGAGCAGCACGGCGTTGATCACCGAGAAGATAGCGGTGTTGGCGCCGACTCCGGCGGCGAGCGTGAGCACCGCGACGACGGTGAAAACCGGAGTTTTGAGCATCATCCGCACGCCGTAGCGCGCGTCTTGCAGTAAGGTTCCTAACATCCCGCCTCCTTTTATCTCGCGTGCCGCGTCCTTGATGCGTTCCAAGTTGCCGAAGCGCTGCCGCGCGTCCAGCATGGCACTCTCCGGCGTCATGCCGCTCCTGATGTTATCCTGCGCCCGCATCGTGAGGTGGAATCGCATCTCGGCGTCCATCTCCTCTTCCACCTGCTCCTTGCGCAACAGGCCTTTGAGCCGCAGCCATGTGAATCTCAGCCAATACATCTCAACCCACCTCATCAGGCGGTTCGCATCACCTTGAAAACGGCCTCCGCCAGTCTGCCCCAGTTCTCCTCTTCGACCTGGAGTTGCTTCCGGCCTGCTCTGGTGAGCTTGTAGAACTTAGCCCGCAGGTTGTTCTCCGAGACGCCCCACTCGGAGGTGATCCACCCCTGCCGCTCG
>DASQDV010000247.1:0-2767 GCA_035633995.1 Pyrinomonadaceae bacterium
TGGCTCTACCGCATCACGATCAACGTCTGCCGCGACGCCGCACGCAAACGCGGCGCGACACGCGAGCACGAAAACTTCGCCTCGTCGCAACACGGCGACGACGAACGCGCTGCGATCCTGCTCGAAGGCATCTCGCCCGACACGGACGCCGAAGAGAACGCCATCCGCGCGCAGCAACGCGCGCTCCTGTTGAGCGCGCTCGAAACGCTGCCGGAAAAGGAACGCGCCGCGCTCGTCCTGCGCGACCTCGAAGGCTTGACGACCGAAGAGGTGGCGCGCGTGCTCCGTTCGCGTCCCGTCACCGTGCGCTCGCAGATCAGTTCGGCGCGCGCGAAGCTCAGAATTCACTGCGAACGCCTGCTCGGAAAAGGAGGGCGACACGTTTAAGCCATGAGATGCACACGCGTTGAAAAACTTCTGCCGCTGCAAGTCGCGGGCGACCTCGCGGGCAGGCGCGCACGCGCCGTCGCAAACCACCTGACGACGTGCGCAGAGTGTCGCCGCTCGGCCTCGCGTTACGACGCAAGCCGCAACCTCTTGCGCGAGGCCGCGCTGCCGCCCGATTTCGACGGCGCGTTTTACGAGGACATCAGACGCTCCGTGCTCGAACGCATCAAGCGCGACCGGACGCTTGCGCCCCCCGCGCCTGCCGGATTCGCCTCGCTTTTCAACGCGCGCCTCGCCTACGCCGCGTCGCTCGCCTTCATCGTCCTTGCCGCCGCGCTCGCGCTTCACAGTTACACGCGCCGAACCTCCGACGACAGCGCGCGCGACAAAATCACGGCCAACGTGAACCTTGAACGCGCCGCGCCGCCCGGAGCAACGCCGGAGACGACACGAGCGACGCGCCGCGGCGACGACCCGCAAACGTTATCCTCGATCAACGAGCGCGCGCGGGACAGGGCGGGCAAAGGGGCGCGTGCGGCTGTGAAGTCGTCGCTTCCGAAGCGTGGCACAATCGAGGGGAACGCGCGAGATGCAGTGAGGCCGGATTTCGGGTTAACGAAACACACGCCTTCGCGCGTCGAACGAAATTCGCTCGCGCCAAACCTCGCCCGCCGGGCTCAACCGAACGCGGAAGAACTGGCGGTGCGCGACGTGACAGAGACGGCAGAGTCCGAAGTCTCGCGTATCGAGATTCAAACGTCCGATCCCAACATACGCATCATCTGGCTCTCGCCCAGGCCGGACGCTGTGGCGCAACCGTTAAAGTAGAAAGCTAAATTGTCGATTCGACAATCAACAGGAGAGATTATGTTTTCATCCAAACTAAAAATCATCGTCGTGCTCGCGCTGGCGTTAAGCTTCGCGTCTCTGACTGCGGCGCAGGAGGCGGCGAGCGCTTCGCCGCAGCCAACCCAGCAGCCCGACAACCATGTGACGCACACCAATTTCAAGAACCGCGTCTTTGAATTGAAGCATCGCGCTCCGGACACGCTCTACTCGGTCGTCAAGCTGTTGATGAGCGGGCACAAGGGCGCGGAGATGTCTTTCAATCGCAACTTCAGAACGCTCACCGTGCGCGACTTTTCCGAAAATCTCGCTTCCATCGAAGAGGCTTTGAAGCGGCTCGACACGCCCGAAACTGCGCGCCCCGAAATCGAGTTCCGCATGCACGTCCTCATTGCGTCGAACGCGGCGGGCGGCACAAATCAATATCCGGCTGACCTGCGCGATGCCGTCGGCCAGTTGCAGACGACGCTCAATTTCAAAAGTTATTACCTGCTGACCTCGATCATACAGCGCGCCAAGGATCGCCCCGACTACGCGCCCGGCATCATTCAGGGCGAAGGCGTCGCGCAGATCGAACTGCCGGGCGAGACCGCGCGGCGCGATTTCAACTATCACTTTCAGGCCAACTCGCTCATGCTGAACACGAGCGCGGCGGGCGTGACGACCGTTCAGTTAGGCAACTTCCGCTTCCGGCTTGACGGCGGCGACATAGGCGGCAGGGCGGTCATCAGCAGCGACGTGGGCGTGCGCGACGGCGAAAAGGTCGTCGTCGGCACGGCCGGACTCAGAGACAAGGCGCTCATCCTCGTGCTGTCCGCGAAGCTGATCAAGTAAGAATAGTGAAAGGGTAAGGGGAAAAGGTAAAAGGGTAGGAGCAAGTTAATGCTTCCTACCCTTTCACCTTTACCCCTTATGCTTTCAGCTATTTCAATATGGGGTGCGCGCCGCGCGTGTGGTCGGCGGTTTCCTGAAAGCGTCGCCGGTCGTTGTGATAGAGGACGAGGTGCTCGCCTTCGTAGCGGACGACATCGGCCATGCGCCGCCAGTCGCGTTCGTGCTCGGCGATGACGAGCGCACCGGGGCTGTAAGACGAAACCAGCCCGGCGACGTAGACCGTGCCGCCACGACCGTTGACGCGGCCTGCGAAATAGCTCGCGTCGAAAGCTATGTCGGGCGAATAAACTCCGGTGCTGTCGCGCGTGCGGTCGGCGCGCGCGATGAAGACGACGTAGTCCGAGTAGTTCAGGCGCGCGCGATAGTTGTTGCGTCGCGCGATGGCGAAGAGATCGGCCAGCCCCGTGTCGATGGCGCGCAGCGCTTCGGCGCGCGGGCGGCTGACCGAGGCGACGCGCACGCCGTTCGGCGTCTGCGTAAAATAGTTGAAACGATCTCCCGTATAAGATTCGGCGCGGGCGATTGTGCCCCGGTCAACGCTCACTCGTTGCGCGTTCATGCGTTGCGCGCTCGCGCTTTGAAGCAAATTCTCGCCCGATAGCGCGGCGAACATGAGCGCGGCGATGGCGACGGCAAACAA
>DASQDV010000248.1:0-3302 GCA_035633995.1 Pyrinomonadaceae bacterium
ACGACATCGTTGAATTGATGCTTGTCGAGTATGCGATAGAGGTCGTCGCCGTTGCTCACGCGTTCGCCGTCGATGCTGGTGATAATGTCGCCGAGTTCCACGTCGCCGTCCGGCGTCTGCTCAAGGCCGCGCAGGCCGGCCGCCGAGGCCGAACTGTTCGGATAGACCTGATAGATGCCGACGCCTTCCTCGACGGGCAGGCGGATTTGCAGGTTGCCGACGTTGAAGGGGACGATGCCGAGTTTCGGGCGAACGACCGCGCCGTTCTTGATGAGTTGCGGCACGATGCGCTTGGCGATGTTCGCGGGGACGGCGAAGCCGACGCCGACCGAGCCGCCCGCCGGAGAAAGTATCTGCGAGTTGATGCCGATCATGCGCCCGCTCGAATCGAGCAGCGGCCCGCCTGAGTTGCCGGGGTTGATCGAGGCGTCGGTCTGGATCGCGCCTTCGATCTGGCGGTTGTTGCGCGCGCGGATCGGGCGTTGCAAACCGCTGATCACGCCCGTCGTCAAAGTGCGCGCGAAGCCGAACGGGTTGCCGATGGCTAACACCTTCTGCCCGACGACGAGGTTGTCCGAGTCGCCGAAGGGCACGACCCTCAGCACGTCGCGCGGCGCGTCAACTTTGATCACGGCGAGGTCTGTATCGGGGTCTTCGCCCACGCGCGTCGCCGGGTATGCCTTGTCGCCGCCGAAACTGACGCTCAACTTCTGCGCGCCTTCGATGACGTGATAATTGGTCAGGATGTGCCCCTGCGCGTCTATGACGAAGCCGGAGCCGGAGCCGGTGCGCTCGCCCGCGTCCCAGAAGTCGTTGCCGAAGGAGGTCGAGGTGATGAAGACCACGCCGGGCGAGATGGCCTTGTAGACCTCTATGTTGTTCTGCTCGTCGGTGGCGACGGAGGGGTTCGAGATTCCGGCGGGCGCGGTCTCGCTGATGGACGCGCTGCCGCTCGGTTCGAGCAGGCGGCTGCCGTAGCGGTCAAAAAAGAAGACGACGCTGGCGGCGATGAAGGCCGACGAAAACGCGATCAGCAAAATCTGGCGTGCGGAAATTCGATACATATATCTGCTTCCTTTGTAATGGCAAAAAACTTAAGCGCGTGCGAGTCGCCCTATTAGGATGCGCGCGCCGGAGTCGCCGTTTGCTCGCGCCGCGCACACGCGCCGGTAAAAGCTGATACGCGGAAAAGCGCGCGAAGGTTTGCGTCGAGTATAACGCGAGAGGTTTGCGCGCCGGAGCGAGAGCGGCGGCGTCGAAGGGATTACGAATTTTCGGAAACTCAGAAAAGCGTGGCGAGCAAGGCGTCGGGCAGGCGCACGAGATGTGCGATGGCGGCGTCGGTGCGCGGGTAGCCGAGCGCGGAGACGCCCGTTGCGGCGTGGACGAACATGAGCGCGAAGTAGAGGCCGAGCACGAGCCGCAGGCCGCGCCGCGCGAGCGCGAGGTGCGACCAGCGGTAGAGAACGTAAGCGACGACCGCGCCGACGGCGAGCTTCGTGGCGAGAAACGGCAGGTTGCCCGCGTCGAGCAGGTAGGCCATCAGCCCGTTGCCTTCGGTCGCCAGCCCGTTACGCACCCAGATGATCGTGAGTTGTGCGTCGAGCCAGTTCAGCAAAAACAGCAACACGCATTTCGTCAGGGCGCTCATCGCTCGCAACCTCTCCTTCTGCTGCGGACTAACTTTGTTTAACCCTGCGCCTTAACGATTGAACCCCCAGCTTATTGGGCTGGGGGTTCGCTCAGGCTACGGGAGAAACGAATTCGCTTCGTTTGTATCAACTAGAAAGTGCGAATGCTCCGCTCGTTCCGAAAAGTAGTAAATCGTGAATAGAGAAAACGCGTCTTCTCTATTCACGATTTACGGTTCACGATTACCATTCACGATTTACGTTCTGCTTACGTTCTTCCTTATTCCAACTCGATGCCGCGCTCTTTGGCGATGCCGCGCGCTTTCATGATGATGTCGTCGTCGACGGGTTCATCGCTCGCGCCGCCCGCCGTCCAACTCTGCACTACTTCGACGGGGCGCCCGAGCGCGACGGCCAACTTCTCGTCATCCGCCTCAAACCCCTCGTCGCGCAGCCGCCGCAGAATCTCGCGGCCTCCCGATTCGCTTGTTCCCCGGTCGTCAACCGCCTGCTCGTTTCTCTCTTCCATGTAGATTCCCCTTTTCGCTGTTTATGCTGTGGCTTCCGACGATTGCGCGTCGTCGCCGATGGTCGCGTCGTAACCCAAATCCTGTATCTTCTTGATGAGCGTTTTCTCCTGCACCACCGCATCGTCGTAAGCGACGTTGGCCGTCTTGCCGCCGTAGGTCACTTCGGCGCGAAAGACTCCGGCGGTTGTCTCAAGCGTCTCCTTGATGTCCACCGCGCACGACTCGCAGTGCATGCCCTTGATGTGAAATTCAGACTCTCTCATCTTCTCGCCTCCCCTCGTCAGTGAACGCGCACGCGGCGCGGCGGTTGTTCATGCAAACGGCACGGAGCGAAGGCCGCCCGCTGTCGCCGCCGCACGCCTCTCCCGCGTTGGATTGTCATCTTGCTTGATGTGCGGCGTATTATACAGCAGAACCGAGATGAGCGAGCAACCGCCGACGACGAGCAGCATCAGGATCGCGGAGGCTTTGACGAAAGCCTCCGCCGTTTTGCGCGCCTCGGGCATCGCCGACGCGCGACCCGACGCACGCGCGCTCCTCTCGCACACGCTCGCGCGCGACCACGCCTTTCTCGTCGCGCACGCCGACGAAGAGATCGAGCCAGCCCTCTACGCGCTCTACGCCGAGCGCATCGCGCGCCGCGCGGCGGGCGAACCCCTGCAATACATCACCGGGCGACAGGAGTTTTACGGCCTCGACTTTGAAGTCACGCCCGCCGTCCTCATCCCGCGCCCGGAAACCGAGTTGCTTGTCGAAGTCGCGCTCAAACTTTTACCGCGCGAACAAAGCGCGCCGCTTCTTTGTGATGTCGGCACGGGTTCGGGCTGCATCCCCGTCGTGCTGCTCCACGAACGCCGCGCCGCGCGTGCCTTCGGTTTAGACATCTCAAACGCCGCCCTTACGGTGGCCGCACGCAACGCCGCACGCCACGCCGTCTCCGAACGGCTCACGCTCCTCGTCTCCGATTGCTTCGACGCTCTCACAGCTTCGCCGCCGCACGCTGCGCCTTTCACGCTCATCACGTCCAACCCGCCCTACATCACCGAAAGCGATTTCGCGCAACTGCAATGCGAGGTGCGCGAACACGAGCCGCGCTTTGCCCTGACGCCCGGCGGCGACGGCCTCTGTGTCATACGTCGCC
>DASQDV010000249.1:0-2719 GCA_035633995.1 Pyrinomonadaceae bacterium
GTGCGGCGCACGAACCCTTACACGGGCTATGAGACTTACGATTTCGACGTTCCGGTCGAGCAGAGTTGCGACGTGTGGGCGCGCTACATGGTGCGCATGCGCGAACTGCGCGAGTCGCTGAAGATCGCGCGCCAGGCTCTCGGTCGTCTCAAGCCGGGTTCGATCAAGGCCGACGCGCCGAAGGTCGTCCTCCCCGAACGCGAGGCGATGAAGACGCACATGGACGCGCTCATACACCACTTTTTGATCGTGGCCGAAGGCTTCAACGTCCCGGCGGGCGAAATCTACCACCCGATTGAAGGCTCGAAGGGCGAACTCGGCTGCTACGTGAGATCGGACGGCGGGCCGAAGCCCGCGCGCGTGCATTTTCGCGGCCCCTCGTTCGTCAACCTCTCCGCCCTGCCGCACATGGCCGAGGGCGAGATGGTTGCGGACGTGGTCGCTATCATCGGCTCACTCGACATCGTGCTCGGCGAAATTGATAGATGAGAATACAGGAGTCAGAATTCAGAATTCAGAATGAACAGCACGACAGCTTGATTCTGAATTCTGAATTCTGACTCCTGACTCCTGACTTATGAGTAAACAGTTCACGCCCAACAATCCTTTGCCGCAGGAAGCGCCCGTGCCCGACGAGATCGCGAAGTTTTCGGCGGCGGTTGAGGCGGAGATTGACGCGCACCTGGCGAAGTATCCGGTGAAGCGTTCGGCGATTCTGCCGATCATGTTCGTCGTGCAGCGCGAGCGCGGCGGCTATCTGGACAAGCCGGGCGTGGCCTATCTGGCGGACAGGCTGGGCGTGCGCGTCACGGACATCTGGGAGGTGGCGACCTTCTATTCGATGATCAACACGGAGCCGGTCGGCAAGTATCACTTGCAGGTCTGCCGCACGCTCTCCTGCAAGATTCTCGGCGCGGACAAGATCACCGAACACTGCAAAAGCCGTCTCGGCATCAAGCCCGGCGAGACGAGCGAGGACAAGCAGTTCTCGCTCTCCGAAGTGGAATGCCTCGGCTCTTGCGGCACAGCCCCGATGATGCAGATCGGTTTCGATTATTACGAGAATTTGACGCCGGAGAAGGTTGACGAACTGATCGAGCGGTGCCGCAGCAATCAACTCTCGAACGGTGTCCGCTGACGTTGACAGAAGTTTCACGGGTTAAAAGTTTTCGTCTCCTGTAAAGAATATGTTTATCGGTGCAATCGGTTGCGAACCTCTACAACTTGCGCGCGTCAATTTCGAGCGTTCGCAATCGCTCGAAACTTATCAACAGCACGGCGGCTACGAGGCGCTGCGTAAGGTGCTCGGCGGCATGTCGCCGGACGAGGTGATCGCAGAGGTCAAGAAGTCCGCCTTGCGCGGGCGCGGCGGCGCGGGTTTCCCGACGGGCATGAAATGGAGTTTCGTGCCGAAGGATTCGCCGAAGCCGAAGTACGTGGTCTGCAACGCAGACGAGTCCGAACCCGGCACGTTCAAGGATCGCTACATCATGGAGCGCGACCCGCACATGCTCATCGAAGGCATGCTCATCGCCGCTTACGCGCTCGGCTCGAAGGCGACCTACATCTACACGCGCGGCGAGTATCGCTACCTCATAGAGATCATGGATCGCGCGATTGAAGAGGCGCGCGCGGCGGGGTTGGTGGGAGAGAAAATTTTAAAAACAGACTTCTCGTGCGAAGTCTACACGCATACGGGCGCGGGCGCGTACATCTGCGGCGAAGAGACGGCGCTCTTGAACTCGCTCGAAGGCTTGCGCGGGCACCCGCGCATGAAGCCGCCCTTCCCTGCCGTCGCCGGACTCTACGGTTGCCCGACGGTCGTGAACAACGTCGAGACTTTGACCGCCGTGCCCGACATCATCAAGATGGGCGGCGAGGCTTACCAGAAGTTGGGGACGGAAAAGAGCGGCGGCACGAAACTGTGGTCGGTCTCCGGCCACGTGAATCGCCCCGGCGTGTACGAACTCCCGATGGGCTACACCGACATGGAACGGTTCATCATGGAAGACTGCCAGGGCATCACGGGCGGGCGACAACTCAAGGCCGTGATACCGGGCGGGTCGAGCGTCTACATCATGCCCGCCTCCGACATCGTTGGCAAAAGCGTGAAGATGGACTACGAGGGACTGGTCGCCGCCGGTTCGTCGGTCGGCTCCGGCGGCTTCATCGTGATGGACGAGACGGTTGACATCTTCGAATCGACGAAGAACCTGACGGAGTTCTACAAGCATGAATCCTGTGGCTGGTGCACGCCCTGCCGCGAGGGCACGGACTGGCTCGTCAAGGTTTTCAAACGCATCGCGCGCGGCGAAGGCAAGGCCGACGACGCACAACTGCTTCTGGACTTGTGCGACAACATCGAGGGCAAATCCTTCTGCCCGCTCGGCGACGCCGCCTCGTGGCCGATCCAGTCGGCCATCAAGAAGTTTCCCGAAGACTTCCGCCGCCGTCTCGCGCCGCTCGTCAAAACGGAAGCGTTGCCGACGATGGCTTAAAAGTTTTTCCGACAACAGGTTTATTAAATGGCAGCAGAGTTAATCAAAGTCACTATCAACGGCAACCTCTACGAGGTGGAGAAGGGTGCGCGCCTCATTGACGTGTGCCGCGAGAAGGGGCACGCCGTTCCCTCCTTCTGTTATTACGCAGACCTCGCGCTGCAAGCCTCCTGCCGCATGTGCCTCGTGCGCATCGAGAAGATGCCGAAGCTGCAAACGTC
>DASQDV010000250.1:0-6425 GCA_035633995.1 Pyrinomonadaceae bacterium
CGACCCCATCGTCGTCATCACCATCGCCGTCCACCACAACGCTTCCCCGTAAGACTCGAAGCCCCGACCGTCGGGCAGTTCGTTCTCGAAGGCGTACATGCCGGCGGCACCCGACAGCGCGACGAGGACGGTCAACGCGACGACATACCCGAACCCGCGCCGACGCATCGTCGCGCCGAGCGCGCGCATGCCGCGATTGAGAGAACTGACGACGCGGAACAGGCGCAAGCCACGCGCTGCGCGCGCAGCCCTGAGGACGCGCACCACGCGAAACACGCGGAAGACGCGCAGGGCCGGGACGGCGAGCGCTAGCACCGTCAGCCAGTTAGCTTTCAGGTAGTCGGATTTGTCCGGAGTGAGGGCGAGCTTCAGGGCGAAATCTATGATGAAGACGATCCAGATGATCGTGCCCGCGACTTCGAGAGTGGGCGAGAGGCCGCGCGTGAATTCCAGGATGAGCAGTGCGAGCCAGACGAAACCGAGCACGAGCATCGGCGTCTCCAGCCAATCTTCGAGCCGCGCGAGCAGTTCCCGCCGCTCGGCTTCGAGAGGCGGAAGTTCCGGTGGCGTGCGGGCGCGCTTCATCGGCAGCGCGAAGTGCTGCGCGCCATCACCCTCGTGTCATCCACAACTTCGCCCCTTTCTCGAATGTCGGATAGATAAACTACTAACCGGGCAGCCAGTCCCGCATCAGTATTATCCCTCTCCTGTCGTCGAGCGCAATCACTCAGTAGAATTAAACACTTCCCTACGCTGTGTAGTCACTCGCTCGCTTACGCACCCGGCCAGTTCAGGTTCACTAACTTTGTGCGAGTTGGGACGCTGCTGATTCTTCCGTTTCGACTGTTGGCGACGCTTCTGCTTCCGAGCAAACGCGCGTGCTGATTACGAAGAGATCATCGTGATCTTTAATCTGCCTCGTTTTCATTCTTCCCGTTCTTTCATTTGACCTGCACCTCGTTGACCGCCTTCCGGTAGGAGACGTAGATGTCGGACAACTGTTCCGATGATGCCGGGTCGCCGCGCGCCAGGAGCGTGATGACTTCGTCGCGCCGCGCAAGTAGCTGCGCGGCTCCCTCGCGCTGGGGCTCGGTCAGGACCGAGGACGCGCCCGCGTCTATCTGGGTTCGCAGAGCGGTGAAGAAGTCGCTCGCCGTCTGGCGTGCGGGTTCGTACTCGCCGCGACGGGCGTCGATGACGGCGGAGGCCAGCGTGCCCTGCATCTGGCTGAGGCGCAACTCGCGCTGTGCTGCATCACGTTGGGAGGCGTTTGACTGCGATTTCATCCACATCGGCAGGAAGCCGAGCATGAAGACGGCGACGGCGATGCCGAGGTAAATACCGATTCTCCTCACGGTGCCGGATTGAAGCACACTTCCCGCCGCCAAACTGCCTCCCTCTTCGTCTGTGATATTCCTTGTGTTACTCAATGCCAGGCTCCTTTCCCCCGACCGTCAAAGTTTAAAGTCAACTCTGAATCTAACCGGGCACGCACCTCGTGCGTAACAGTGTGAACACCTATGCGGCGTGAGTGTTTACCCTTATGCCGGGGCTGCCCTACGTTGTTATACTTTGCGGTAGCGTTATTTTTCAGCAACCGGAATCATGGCCGGAGTCGCCGAATGACATCAGTATTATCCGGCAGCTTCTGAGGGGTTAAGTTGCTTTGGGCATTCGCGCTCGATTACTTGTCCTTGCTGTGGGCATCGCCGTCCCGCTGGCGCTCGTCGGGGCGGCTGACCTGCGCCGCGTCTGGCAAAGCAACCGGACACAACTCGATGAATCCCTGAAGCAGCGCGCGGAACTGGCCGCCGTCGCGTTCGAGCGTTGGCTCGATGCGCAGCGACAGCCCCTCGCGACGCTCGCCGCCGAAGCCAACGAACAGTCACTGCGCTCCCCACAACTCGCGGATCACCTCAGGCACACCGTCCAGACCCGCCCCTACTGGATTGATGCCCACCTTGTCGGTCAGAACGGGGAGAGCCTTGTCGCCCAACCTCAGGGACATGAGCCGCCACCGCCCGCGCTGACGGAGCACCTGCTATCTGAAGTGCAAGGCCGTGCCTCGTGGGCGCTGGCGACCGACCGCACGCGCGACGAGGCACGGCCGGTCTTCGCGCTCGCAGTCCCGGCGGGCGAGGGGGCGGTGATGGCACGCGTTGACGGGGCGGCCATCAACGAGCTTTTCAGTGACATCGAGATGTCCGAGCGCGCCGTCATCGCCGTCTTTGATTCCGAGAGCCGCCGACTCTATCGCAGGCAGACGACGAGTGAGCCGATTGATCCGACCGTCAACGGGATGCCACTGATCGCCGCACTTGGCACGGGCAGAACGACCGTCGTAGAGATGGAAAGCCCGTATGACGGCATCCGCCGTGTCTACGGGCTGGCGCGCGCCGGAGACACGAATTGTGTCGTCAGCGTCGGCATTCCCAGCTCGACCCTCTACGAACCGGCGCGGCGTCAACTCAACCGCCACGTCATGTTCAGCCTGATCGCGCTGGCCTGCGCCGTCTTGGCTGCCATGCTCATCGCGCGCGGCATCGTGCGCCCCGTTCTCAGACTGCGCCGCGCGACGCAGGAAATCGGCGCAGGCGATTTAGCGGCGCGTGCGCCCGTGTCGGGCGGCGGCGAGATCGGCGAGTTGGGCGCGGCCTTCAACCGGATGGCGGCGCAGATCGCCGAGCGCGAGGAACGTCTCAAGGAACTCGACCGGCTCAAGTCCGAGTTTGTCTCAAGCGTCTCACACGAACTGCGCACACCCCTGACGACGATCAAGACTCTCACGCGCGTCTTGCAGCGCGGCAAGCTGAGCGAGGATGAACAGCGCGAGTATCTGGACACCATCGCCGCCGAGTGCGACCGGCAAATTGACCTCGTGCTCAACCTGCTCGACATGTCTCGGATCGAATCGGGAGCGTACAAGATCGCGCGGACGAGGGTTGATCCGGTGGAGGTCGTAACGGCCTGCGCCCGGGTCGAAGCGCGCGCCGCAGAGGTGCGTGAATTGACGTTGGAAACGGACGTGCTGCCGAACGTCCCGGACATTCTGACCGACCGCGAGGCGCTCCGGCGCGTGGTATGCAGCCTCGTCGAGAACGCTATCAAATACACGCCCGAAGGCGGGCGCATTACTATCAAGGCGGGGGCTGCGCGTGAGCCGGGTAGTGTTGAAATCACCGTCAAGGACACGGGCGTCGGTATCCTGAGTGAAGACGTGCCCTTTGTCTTTGAAAAGTTTTTCAGAGGCCGCCCTGCCCCCTCCGGTAGAAGCATGAAGGACGCGGGCAGTGTGCCCGATTACGGAGACGCGCCGGGCGTAGGTCTCGGCCTGTACCTGGCGCACAGGATAGTCAGTCAACTCGGCGGAAGCATCTCAGTGGAAAGCCCACCGTCGGGAGAAAGCGCAGGCACGGCTGTCACGGTGCGCCTGCCCATCTGGCACGGGGACGGAGGCGAGGGCGAGAAATCTGAGGAGGCAACGAATGTCAAAGCGCTTACTGGTAGTTGACGACGAGCCGAACCTGCTGCGCGCCGTCGCCGCCTGCCTGCGCGGTGAAGGATTCGAAGTGATAACGGCGCGCAGCGGAGCGGAGGCGCTCGTGCGCGTGGCCGAGACGGTGCCGGACTTAATCGTCTCGGACATCCGCATGCCCGGCATGGACGGCTACCAGCTCGCGCGGCAACTCCGCTCCTCTGCGCGCACGGCTCTAACACCCGTCGTCTTCCTCACGGCGAAGGACGAGATAGCCGACCGCATCGAGGGCTTCCGCACAGGCGTTGATGCTTACTTAACGAAGCCGTTTGAGCCGGATGAACTCGTCGCAGTCATCCGCAGCATCCTCGCCCGCGTGCAGCGCACCCACGCCGAGATCGCCCGGCTCGTCGGCACTTCGCAAGGTGAGACGCCGCGAGACGTTGTCCACTTCCGTGATGAGGCTCTGACCGAGGCCGAGGAGCGGATCGCGGCGGCGGTGGCGCGCGGCCTTTCCAACAAGGAGATCGCCGCCGAGTTCGGGATCAGCGTCCGCACCGTGGAGAACCACATCAGCCACGTCCTCGACAAAAAGGGATTCGGCAACCGCGTCGAGATCGCCCGTTACGTCCTCGACCGCACCCAGCCGGGGGATAAAACCTGAGCAGCCGGGTCTCCTTCAAACCTCACAATAAGCCAAAATAAGTGTTATCACCTATAAACACTGAGTAGAACCACCGTTTCCCCGACCCGCGGCTTCCGCTATGCTGAAAGTGTAGATTTCGACCACATACGGAGGCAGTTCTGAAATGTTAAGAAGTTTTATCAGCGGACGTTTAAGTCGGGCAGTCGTATCACTCCCTGCGATAGTTCTGGTTTTTGCCACTACCGCCGCGGCGCAGGAGGCATCGCCGACGCCGCCTGCCCCGACGCCCACGCCGCAAACCCGGACTCAATCGCAGCAGGCGAATCCACCCTCAACCGTAGCCCCGCCGGCAGAAGCGGCGAGTAAGACGATGAGGGAGGGCACTACTCCGACCGGCGAGACTGTGGCCGCGAAGGCCGTGGTCGAACCCCTCTACCGCGAGTACAAGGGCATTCACATCGGCATGAGCGCAAAGGACGTGCGCGCCAAGCTCGGCAAGCCCGAAGAGAAATCGGACGCGATGGATTTTTACGTTTTCTCCGATAAAGAGCGCGCCCGCGTCTATTATCAGGACGGCAAGGCAAGCGCCATCATCGCCACCTACATGGGCAAGGAGAGCGGCGCGCCAGCGCCTGTGGCCGTGATCGGAACTGACATCGAGGCCAAACCGGACGGCTCGCTCTACCAGATGAAGACCTACCCGCAGGCGGGCTACTGGGTTGCCTACAGCCGCACATCCGGCGACTCGCCGATGGTCATCATCACGATGCAGAAATCTCGTTGAAACGCTTCAACGCTGACGGCAGATATAAGCAGAAACTGCCAGCGAGCATCTGATTCGGACGCGCCGCCCGCCGCGCTCGTCGCCACGATAAAATATTTCGTCACACTTGCCTCCTGGGTGTGACCAAAGGGAACGCCGCTCAGCACAATAGTGCCGGGCGGCGTCCTTGTCTTTAATTATCGGTTGTCAGCGCCGGTCATGCGTTGTGTGAAAGCATGGAAGTGAGCGTCAATTCCCGTGCTGGATGATTCGCCGACTTACTTTCACCGCGACATCAGGATGACTCCGTCGCGCTGGAGTCGAGCAGTCCGGCGGGCACGAGAAGTTCGCCGGTTTCGGGATCAATCAATCCGTTATCTTCCTCCTCGATGCTCGTCGCCTGCGTGTACACGTCGCCCGCGATTGCGTGACGGCGCAACTCTCGCTTGAAAGCTCTGATCCGCGTCGCCTTGTCTTCCCTGTCGTCCGGCCCGCCATAATCGACGAAGCCGAAGCCGCCCCACTCGCTCACCACCAGCGGCACCTGCCCGACGTAAAAGTACGGGTCGCCGATGATCAGAGGTTTAACCGCCACGCCTTCTGTCTCGCCCCGTGCCAGACGTTCGAGCAACGCCCGCCACGCGTTGATGTCAGGAGTGTACAGGTGCGCCGTGAGGAGATCGGACTTGAGCCTGCCCTCCGTCGAGACGTGCTGCCAGCCGTCATTATCCACCACGAGCAACTGCGGGTGGTTCAGGCGCATGTAGTCATATGCGCGAGCTACGTAGCGGCGGGTCTCGGGGTTGGTGGCGATGTCCTCCGCGCCCCAGTCTTCGTTGTAAAGACTCCAGATGACAACCGAAGGATGAGAGCCGATGTGGACGAGCATGCGCATCATCTCCGCCCAGTGATTGTCGCGGCTCTGCTGACTTGAGCGGTGCGGGCTCGGGACTTCCACCCACAGGAGAATCCCCATCTCGTCGGCCAGGTCGTAGATGCGCGGGTCTATGCCCGAGATGTGCACGCGCACAAGGTTGCAGCCCAGTCGTTTCATCGCCAGCATGTGCCGGCGCATCTCGTCGTAGGTGGCCGTACCGGGCTGGTAAAGTATGCCGTCCAGGTAGAGCCGCTCGTTGTTGAGGTAGACCGAGCGCCCCCTCGCTTCTATCGTGCGCAGTCCGAAATGCGCCTCGATCTGCGACTCGGCCTTTGTCTGACGGTTCAACTGCGCGACTAGGTGGTAAAGGTTAGGCGTACCGGGTGACCACCGTGCGGCGTCGGGCAGTGCGACGGTCACGCGCTGCCGCTTCTCCCCCGACTCCAGCGGCAACTCGACTTCCTGCACGACGACCGGCTGCTCGCTCCCCCGCGCCGAGACGACGAGCCGCAGAGAGTAGAGGCCGGGGTCGTGGATTCTGGTCGTCAGGTCGAACGAGACGAAATTGTCCCTGAAGCTGCTGATCACATTCAGGCGGGAGCGCAGGCGGTTACGCCCGACCGGCTCCAGCCAGACGCTTCTGACCGCGCCCGTATAGGTTTGA
>DASQDV010000251.1:0-1696 GCA_035633995.1 Pyrinomonadaceae bacterium
GGTGAGCCGTCGGCGGCGACAATCTCTGCGGCGTCGTCCCCATCGTGCTCGGTCGTCGTGGCCGTCCAGAGAGTGGAGACGCTGTTGGTTAAGACGAGGGCGATCAGGAAAGCGTTGATGGTACGGTTACGCATGGTTGAAAGACTCCTTTACATCTTGGCGAACGAATCCATGAGATTGAGCGCGGCGGGGCCGAGAATGGCGATGAAGAGCGTCGGGAACAGAAAGCACGCGAGCGGGAAGAGCAACTTGACGGCGGCTTTCTGCGCGGCCTGCTCCGCGCGCTGCCTGCGCTTCGTGCGCAAACTGTCTGCATAGACGCGCACCGCGCGCGCGATTGACGTGCCGAAACGATCCGCCTGAATGAGCATCGCGACGAGGCTTCTGAGATCGTCAACGCCCGTGCGCTCCGCCAGATTGCGCAGGGCTTCGTCGCGGTCGCGCCCGACGCGGATTTCCAGGTTGGTCAACTCAAACTCTTCGCTGATGTCGTGATGCACTTCGCGCAACTCTTCGCCGACCTTCACAATCGCGGCGTTCAAACCGAGTCCCGCCTCGATGGAGACGACCATCAAATCGAGCGCATCGGCCAAGCCCCAACGCACGCGCTGTTGCCGCCCCTTGACCATCTTGCGCAACACGTAGCGCGGCATAAAGAAGCCCGCGATGAACGCGATCAGAATCCAGAGGATCGCGCTATTGAGCGGTTTCCCCAGGATCGCGCAGCCGAGCGCGACGGTGCCGGGCAGGGCGACGAGCCAGATCAGTTGAATGGCGCGATAGACGATGGGCGCGTTCGGCGAACGGTAGCCGGCCTGCATCAACAGCTTTTGCAGTTTCTTCGCTTCGTCAGCCGAAGGCGGCGCGAGCCGGTGAAAAGGCTGCGCCATGCGCTCGGCCAGCGCGGTCATGCCGTCGTCGGATGCGGCGTTCGCGCTCAAGTCCACGCCGCCGCCGCTCGCGCCGACAGCAGAGCCGCCGCCCGCCGTCTCGCCCATGCGCCGCAAGCGTTCGGTCGCCGCGCTCGCCGGGCGAAACATCAACCAGTAAATTCCCAACACGCCGAGCGTGATGAAAGCGAATGTCGAGAGGGTGATGATGAGAATCATAAAAGCGTCCGTTGTCAATAGTCGGTTGTCAGTTGTTCTTTGTCCGTCGCCAGTTGATCAACTCCGTCTTCAGTTTGCCGCTCGATAACTACAAAACAACGGACAACTGACCACGGACAACTGACAGCCCTCAAATCTTGATGTTCAAAATTTTCCGAATCACGAGCATGCCCGTGATCTGTAAGCCGATGGCGACGGCCATCAGTTTGTGGCCGCGCGGGTCGTTCCACATGACGCTCATGTATTCGGGGTTCATCACCGTGACGGCGAGCGCGACGAAGATCGGCAGGCCGCAGAGAATCCACGCGGACATGCGCGAACTCGTCGTGAGCGTCTGGAGGTCTTCCATGATGCGGAAGCGTTCGCGGATCGTGTGCGCCACTTTTTCGAGCACTTCGGCGAGGTTGCCGCCCGTCTCGCGCTGGATGAGGATGGCCGTGATGCACAGTTTCAAATCCAGCAGCGGCACGCGCGCGGCCAAGTTGTCGAGCGCGAGTTTGAGCGAGAGGCCGAGGTTCTGTTCTTCGTAAGTTTTGCGAAACTCCATGGCGATGGGGTCGGGCATCTCGGTTGCGACCATGTGCAGG
>DASQDV010000252.1:0-3493 GCA_035633995.1 Pyrinomonadaceae bacterium
GAGAGATTCAGAGCGCGCGCCGGTCTCGTGGATAAGATGCCCGGCTTCATCTCCAACCAAGTCCTGCGCCCGGTCAACGAGGGCGATCCTTATGTGGTCTTTACCACCTGGCAGAGCCGGCAGGACTTTCTCAACTGGGTGCGCTCCGACGAGTTTGTGAAAGGGCACGCGCAGTCCGGCACACTGCCGAAGGACGCCTTCACATCCGGCAACGTGCTGGAGATGCATGAAGTGATTCAAGACTCTGCGCGGCCTGAACTGGAACCGGAGCCTCCGGGTGGCCCGTTCCGCATGCACTAGCCCGGCGCAGGACGGCAGCGCATGAAGTGTGTCGGCAACGAAGCGAGGAGAGGTTGCGGCCAATCTCTCACGTGCGGGCCGCCTGTTTGATCGCAGGCGCAGTCTGTCACCCGGCGCGGCAAGGCCAAATCGTAAAGGCCAATTAGTATTTGTTACCCTTCGCATTATCTATATCACTTAACATTTGTGCCAACGTGTGCGCGCTCAATGCCGGCGTCGCACCCGCTTGTGTCGCGACCCACGCGCCCATTCTGTTCGCCGCCTCGCCGACGACCGGGAGCGGGGTGCGGCGCAGGTAGTAGTGTGTGAGAGCGGCGATGAAAGCGTCGCCCGCGCCGATGGTGTCTTTCACCTGAACCCGCACCCCGGGATGATCGCTGACCGCCTCGCCGCTTACCAGAAGACTCCCGCGAGCGCCGCGCGTGATTGCCACCAGTTCGAGTTTGAATTGATCGAGCAGCCGCCGCGCCATCCTTTCCTCCGTCTCCGCGCTCAGCCCTAACATCGCGCCGAGCGTGGATAGCTCCGGTTGATTCAGCTTGACGATGTTTGCCAGTTCGAGCGAGCGCTCTAACATCCCGGCGTTAAAAAAAGTGTGCCTGAGGTTGACATCGAAAACTCTTAAAGCAGCAGGGCGCGTCGCTTCGAGAAAGCGGATGATTGTCCGGCGCGACTGTTCGCGGCGCTGCCCGAGGGTGCCGAAGCAGACCACGTCTGCCTTGCGAGAGAGTTCCGCCCAGCGTTCTGTCCATTCGAGATAATCCCACGCGGAATTTTCGTTCACCGCAAAACTCGCCTCGCCCTCGCGGTCGAGCCGCACGCGCACCGTGCCCGTCGGATGCTCTCGATCAACCTGTAGATAGTCGGTCGAGACGCCGAGCGCGGCCAGACGCGCGAGCGCCTCGCTGCCAAGATCGTCATGGCCGATCCGGCTGGCGATGATCGATTCATTGCCGAGCAGCCGCGACACGTAAGCAAAGTTAGTGGGCGCGCCGCCGAGTTGTTTGCCGCCGGGTAAAAAGTCCCAGATCAACTCGCCAAGCCCGACCGTGAACGTTGAAGGGCGACCGGGTAACTCTCGATCCTGCGTCTTCATTGTGCGCCTGATCCGTTCAAGCCTGCTTCGACGGCTTCGTAGGCTTTGATGCCCGCCTCGCATCTCTGTGCGGGCGAGGCGCTGACGAGTTTGAAGAGGTCTGCGTCGTCTGACAAATCAATCGCGCCGGTCACTTCGGCGAGCGCGTTGATGTAGGCGCGCGTCATTCCTATTCTGTCGAGGTATTGCTCCGCCGCCCACATGGCATCGAGGTCGTGTGAATAATGCGGAATCTCACGCCGCTGCGGGCCTTTCCCCGTGTGGACGAAACCGTAGAACTTCAACGCGCCGCTCTCTCTGGACGGCTCGATGCCCGTCCAGCCCATCACGCGCTCGGCGAAACGTATATGCAGAAGGTCTTTGTAGTGCTCCATATCTTTGCTTTATCCTTGTGCCTCACGGACTTTCGACATCCGCCGGGAATAATATCTTATGCAGCCGCTCCCCATTGACTCGCTCCTGCCCGAAATCATCGAATCTTTACGCGAGACGCCCCGGCTGGTGATCGAAGCCCCGCCCGGCTCGGGCAAAACGACGCGCATTCCGCCCGCGCTGCTGGATTCGGGTTTCGCTGCCGGAGCCGAGATATTAGTCCTGGAGCCGCGCCGGATCGCCGCGCGACTGGCGGCAGCGCACGTGGCGAACGAGCGCGGCGAAGCGCTCGGCGAAGCGGTCGGTTACGAGGTGCGTTTCGACAAAGCGAGCGGCGCGCGGACGCGTCTGAAGTACGTCACCGAAGGCATACTGATGCGCCGCCTGCTCACCGACCCGCAACTCTCGAAAGTCGGCGTCGTCGTCCTCGACGAGTTTCACGAGCGCCATCTGGAGACCGATCTCGCGCTCACTCTGTTGAAGCGTTTGCAGCAGCGTTCGCGCACAGACCTGCGCATCCTCGTCATGTCTGCCACGCTGAACGCGGAACCTATCGCACGCTTTCTCGGCGATTGCCGCGTGCTCCGTTCGGAGGGGCGGCGCTTCGAGGTTGCGACCGAGCACCTGACGCGTCCCGATGAAAGGCCGCTTGACGCGCAGGTTCAATCCGCAGTGCGCCGCCTGCTCGGCGAAGGGTTGGACGGCGACGTGCTGGTCTTTCTCCCGAACGCGGCGGAAATCAGGCGCGCGCTCGAAGCCTGCTCCACGCTCGCAGCGGAGTTTGACCTGCTCGTGCTGCCGCTGCACGGCGATATGTCTCTCGCCGAACAAGACCGCGCGGTGCGTCCCGCCGGACGACGCAAAATAATCTTGTCCACAAATGTGGCGGAGAGTTCCGTGACGATTGAAGGCGTGGCCGCAGTCGTTGATTCGGGGCTGGCGCGCGTCGCACAACATTCTCGGTGGTCGGGGCTACAGGCTTTCAGCGTCGCGCGCATTAGCCGCGCATCGGCCATGCAGCGTGCGGGCAGGGCAGGCCGGATGCGTGCGGGGCGCGCGCTCAGGCTCTACACGGCGCAGGATTTCGGCGCACGCGCGCAGTACGACGTGCCGGAGATTCTTCGCGCCGATCTCTCTGCGGCGGCGCTCGAACTACACGCCGCAGGCATCACAGACCTCAACGCACTCGACTGGTTCGAGACGCCGCCCGCGCACGCGCTCGAACAGGCGGAATCTCTCTTGATGAGTTTGGGCGCGCTCGACGGCGAGCACAGGGTGACGGCGACGGGAAGACGTATGCTCCGTCTGCCGCTCCATCCGAGGCTTGCGCGCGTCGTCGTTGAAGCCGACTCGCGCGGCATCGGGGGCGCAGCCTGCACCCTCGCCGCGATCCTCAGCGAGCGAGACATACGCGCCCGCCAACCGCTCTCCAAACCGTCCGAAGCGAAAGCCGTCCCGGCGCGTCCCCGCATTCACGGTAAATCCGATCTACTGAATTTGCTAGACCTGTTTACGGAAGTTGCGGAGAGAAACTTTAACCCGGCGAGTCTGCGCGCGTTGAATCTCAACCCGAAGGCCGTGCTCAACGTCGAGCGCACCCGCCGACAACTTGAGCGCATCCTGAATAACGGACAGGGCACGCCCGGCACACACGCCGACGAAGATACGGAACTACTGATCTCGATCCTCGCCGGTTATCCCGACAGGGTCGCACGCCGTCGTAAG
>DASQDV010000253.1:0-6123 GCA_035633995.1 Pyrinomonadaceae bacterium
CGGCACGGCGAACAGGCCGCAGACGCCGCGCCCGGAAGGTGCGTTTGATTGCCCGAAGTGTAAGCTGGAGGAGCGCGCGGGCTTTCTCGTCGAACGCGTGAGCGCGTCGGGGAAGTTTCTCGTCTGCTCCGAAGGGCGCGACGCGTGCGGCTTCATCAGCGACGCGCCGAAGAACGCGAAGCAGCGCAAGGCGATGCTTGCGACGAAGTGCGACGCGTGCGGCGGCGCGATGCGCCTGCGCGCTCCGCGTGAGCGTGGCAAGCGTGCGTCGCTGTCGTGCGCGCGTTACCCGGAATGTCGCGGCGTGCGCTGGTTCGACGAGGCGGGGGCGCTCGAAGAGGCGAAGGCTCTGCCGGAGAGCGGCGAGCCGTGCAAGGAGTGCGGCGCGCCGACCGTGAAGCGCGGCCCCTTCAGGAACGACAGTTACTTCTGGGGCTGCACGCGCTGGAAAAGCGACGGTCAGGGCTGCAACGCGAAGCCCGTCTGGATCAACGCGGCGCGAGCATGAAAGAGAACACAGAAGTCAGAATACAGGAGTCAGAATTAAAACAAGTTGCTACGCTTTTATTCTGACTTCTGTATTGTGACTTCTGTATTCTGACTTTGTATTCTGACCACTTTGTTTTCCGCATGGTTAACGAATTGAAATTTTTGCGTTTGCACCCGGCGGCAAAGTTGCCCGCGAGGGCGAGCGCACGCGCCGCCGGACTCGACCTCTGTTCCGTCGAAGACGTAACGCTCGCGGCGGGCGCGCGTGCGGCGGTGCGGACGGGGCTGTCGGTCGCCATCCCCGAAGGATTTTACGGGCGCATCGCGCCGCGCTCCGGCCTTGCCGTAAACTATGGCCTCGACGTGCTGGCCGGGGTGATTGACAGCGATTATCGCGGCGAAATCCTCTGCGCGCTCGTCAATCACGGTCACGAGACGTTCGCGCTCGAAGCCGGGCAGCGCATCGCGCAGTTGATCATCGAAGCGATCATCACGCCCGAACCCGCGTGGGCTGACGCGCTCGACGAGACGGCGCGCGGCGCGGGCGGGTTCGGCAGCACCGGATAGAAAAGCTGTCCGTAGTCCGTAATCCGTTGTCCGTCGCATGTCATCGGGCGAGAGAGTGGCTAAAGATTTGATTGAACAACGGGCAACGGACTACGGACAACTGACTTTATTTTAACTTTAGATTCAGTATGCAAAATCTGATCAGCGAAAACATGAAAGCCCTTGTCATTGACGACGAGTACGTCATACGCGACAACGTGGCGGAGGTGTTGCGCACCGACGGGTGGACGGTGAGCGAGGCCGAATCGGCTGAGCACGCCTTCGACCTGCTCAGCCGCGAGACGTGGGCGCTCGTCTTCTGCGACGTGAAACTCGGCAGCGACGGCAGCCACGACGGGTTCGCCGTGCTCCGCCGCTTCACGGACGAGCAACCGCAGGCGCAGATCGTGTTGATGACCGGGCACGGCTCGGCGGTCGGCGCGCTCGACGCCGTCGCCTCCGGCGCCTACGACTACTTGATGAAGCCTTTCGACAACGACGAGGTGCTCGCCATCTCGCGCGCAGTCCGGGGCGGCATCGAGAAGCGCGCGCGCCAGCAGACGACCGGCGACCTGTTGCCGCCCGTCTACACGTCGGACATTGATCTGGTCGGGCAGAGCGCGGCCTTCGTCGAGATGATGAAACTCGTCGGGCGCGTGGCGGGGACGAATTTGCCGGTCTTGATTACGGGCGAATCGGGGACGGGCAAGGAAGTCGTCGCGCGTGCGATTCACCGGCGCAGCCAGAGGGCGGAGCAGGCGTTCGTCGCCGTCAACTGCGGCGCGATCCCGGCGGAGTTGATCGAGTCGGAACTGTTCGGCCACGTGCGCGGTTCGTTCACGGGCGCGACGATGGACAGGCGCGGGCTGTGGCAGGAGGCGCACCTCGGCACCATCTTCCTCGACGAGATCACGGAAACCACTCCGGCCTTTCAGGTGAAACTGCTGCGCGCCTTGCAGGAGGGCGAGATTCGGCGCGTCGGCTCGAACCACACTTTGCAGGTTGACGTGCGCGTCATCGCCGCCACCAACCGCGACGTTGAAGGCGAGATGCGCGAAAAGCGTTTCAGGCAGGACCTGCTTTATCGTCTGAACGCCGTGACCTTGCACCTGCCGCCCTTGCGCGAACGCAGCGAAGACATCATGCCGCTCGCGCGTCGCTTCGCCCAGCGCGCGAAACGCGCGGGCGAGCGACCGCTCAGTTTCTCGCGCGAGGCCGTGAAGATTCTCGAAAGCTATCACTGGCCGGGCAACATACGCGAACTCGAAAACTCCATCGTGCGCGCAACCGCGCTCTGCGACGGCATCGTCCGCCCCGAAGACCTGCCCGAACGCATCAGCGCTTCGACGGGCGACGTAGCGGTCGCGACGGCCACGCCGCAGGCGAGAGAAGACGCCTCATTGCCGTCGCCGCCCGCAGCCACAGCCGACGCGGAGGAGGCGTTGCTCTCGCTCTCCGAACTCGAATGCCGACACATTCATCGCGTGCTCGAAAGCACGCACGGCAACAAGCAGGCCGCCGCGCGCATCCTCGGCATTGACCGCAGCACGCTCCAACGCATGATCAAACGACACAATCTGGAAGAAGTGAAAACGGATGCCGACTGCGCGTGAGGCGCGCTGTCACCATGTTGCGACAGCGCGTAAGTCACGCCGCACTGCAACCGACGCTTGAGGCGCGCTAGGCCGCGACCGTCGGCGCGAGTTTAAGCACGTGTGCCTGGCGCTTGTGCGAGACTTCGCGCGCGATGGCCGTAATCTGATCGACCGTGAAGGGCTTTGCCACCACCCAGTCAACGCCCGCCGCCTTTTGCGCGTGCGAGCCGACGGCCTCGCCCCAGCCCGTGATGATCGCGAGCGGCACGCGCTCGTCGCGTTCGCGCACGGCGCGCGCCAGTTCCCAACCGTTCATGCCCGGCAACCCCACGTCCATCAGGACGGCAGCAAACTCGTTCGTCTCAAACAGCGCGAGCGCGTCGCGCCCGCTCGCGGCCATCATCACCTCATGGCCTTCGCGTTCAAGAATGTCGCGCACAAGCTCGCGCACGGCCTGCTCGTCGTCAACCACCAGAAACTTCGTGCGGAAGGCGTCGGCGGGCGCGGCCTGCTGTTGCGGCATCGCCTGCACGGCGCTCGGCTGCGGCTTCGCCGCAGACTTCGCCAGCGGCAGCGCGATGCGAAAGCAAGTGCCGCGCCCCGCTTCCGATTCCACTTCGACCGCGCCTTCGTGCCGCCGGATGATGCCGTAGCTGACGGCGAGACCTAAGCCCATCCCCGTCTTGCCCTTCGTCGTGAAGAACGGATCGAAGATGCGCGAGCGCACGTCGTCGCTCATCCCCGTGCCCGTGTCGGCGACGGAAATTTCAATCGCGCCGTTGACTTCGCGCGTCGCAAGCGTCAGCGTCCCCCCGGCGGGCATCGCATCGACCGCGTTGAAGACCATGTTGACCAGAACTTCGCGCAACTCCGACTCGTCTCCCAAGACCATCGCCTTGGAACTGATCTTGAGTTCGAGGTTGATGTGGACGCTCGCCGCCTCTGCGTGATCCTTCCAGCGCGGGCGCGTGATCTCGCCGACATCGAGCAGCAGTTGATCAACGGCGACGGGCGAGAAGGCGTGGTCGCGCCGCTGGCGCGCGAAGTCCTGTATGCGCTTGATGGTCTTCGCGCCGTCCTTCGCCGTCTTGATGATGATCTGGAGGCCGCTCTCGATCTTCGCCGGGTCGCTTGTATTCAAGAGCAGTTGCGCGCGGCCGAGTATGCCTGCGAGCGTGTTGTTGAAATCGTGCGCGACGCCGGAAGCGAGTTCGCCGAGCGCGGAGAGTTTTTCGATCTGCGAATACTGCTCGCGGATGCGTTCCTGTTCGGCGATGTAATGCGAGAGTTCTTCGACGTGGCGTTCGGCCTGTTCGGCCTGCGCTTTCGCGGCTTCGGCGCGCGCCGCCGCTTCCGCTTCGGCTTTCGCGGAGGCCGCCATCACCTGAATGTTCTTGAGATAAGTGCGATAGGTCAGGTAGATGCTGCCGACGATGGGCGTGGTGGCGATGATGGCGTAGGGGCCGAACATGCCGACGAGTTTCGCCGTGATGACGGCGACCGATGCGCCCGCAAAATATGTGATCGAAGGCCAGAGGCAATATTTGCCCCAGACGCGAAAGACCGATTGCTCGTGCTTCAAAGCCTGCGCCATCGAGGCGAGCAGCGAATTGCAGATGTGCTGGACGAAGCCCATGATGCACACCGCCACGATGAAGTTGACGGAGAAGTCGCCGTGCGCGAGGTTGACCACGTCGCCGAAAAAGAGGCGCAGGACGAGCACCGTGATGAAGGTTGAGATGGCGAGTTGCGCGGCGTTGTAGCCGAGCGTGATGGGCTTGCGGCTGATCAGGCGCGACGAGCAGAAGCCGTCAATCGCGGCGAGGATGATGGCGGCCTCGCCGCCGTAGAGCAGCATCGTCAGAAAGATGAAGGTCTCGGAGACGGTGATGCGCCCGTTGACGCCAGGCAGCGGCACGGTGATGTGCGACGTGATGATGGTGGCGACCGCGAGCAGCAGGAACAGCAGGTCGAGCGAGTGGAGCGGCAGGCGCACGGCGGCGTAGAGGCACACCAAAGCGCCGAGCGCGATGACCGACCACATGAAGGGCTTGGCGAAACGCTGTCTGTTCATCAAGGCTATCCTCTCGGATGTTGTTTGAGTAGGGGTCAAGGCTGTTCCGCCAAGTCTTAGTTGCCCGCGTCGTGCGCGCTGCGGGGCTGAAGGAAGATCGTATCGTAGCAGGCGCGCAGTTTGTAGCCGGCTTTGAAGAAGAAGACCTGCGCGTCTTTGTTCTGTTCGTTGACGAGCAGGCAGAGCGTCTCGGCGCGCGCGAGCAGGAGCCTGCCGAGTTGCGAGACGGCGCGACGCCCGTAGCCCCTGCCGCGCTCGTCCGGATGAACATAGACGCCTTCGAGGTAGAGACAGCCGGGCACTTCCGCCATGATGTCAACTTTGAAGAGCAGCCGCTCGCCCTCAGTCCACACCCAGACGCGCCCCAACTCGATGCGGCGCGCGAGCCGCGCGCGGAACCCTTCCGCGTCCACTTCCAAAGGATTGATCCCGCTCTCGTCGCAGGCCATACGCGCGTTGACGGCGACGAGGGCTTCCATGTCGGCGGGCGTCGCCAGTCGCAGCGCCGCCGCCTCGGAGAGCGTCTCGACCGGCCAACGCTGCTCCATGAAGAGTTCGCGGCAGATGCGCAGCGGCGCTTGCCCGCCCCGCTCGTAGTGCGCCCAGAAGTGCTCGATCTTCTCCTGGTCGCCGACGATGACGTGCGCCTCGGCGGCGCGTGCGAGACGCGCGAAGGCCGCCAGCGCCGCGTCCGTGCGCGCCTCGACGAGCGTGGCGTGGCCGACGAGCGCGACGCCTTCGAGTCGCCCCTCCGCATCGCGGCAGCCGTAGAACGTGCCGCGATTGTGTTCGCTCACGATGCCGTTGTCGCGGACGAGGCCGCTCATGAAAATTGTGTCCACCGAGCGCGCCGCGAGGAAAGCGAGGACTTCCCCGTAGTGCGCATCGGTCAGCGTTTGAACGTCGGGCAGCGTGGCCGCAACGTTTGCTGAAGAGATGGGGGTCTTCTTCGGCGCGCTCTCTCTGGCTCGAATTGTTTGGGGCATGTGCGTCTCCTTAATTTGCTCCTGACGGACTTTTACGGCTCGAACAAAAGCGCGAGGAGCGGAAGCAAAACTTGTCTCAGTAACCGATGTAATCAACGCCCGTGTCCACCTCCAACTCCATCGCGGAGGTCAGGTCACCATTCGTTCTTGCCGACTGTGCCTGTGTCACGGCGTCGCCTCTCAACGTGCTGTCGCCGAAGATAATCCCGTCGCCGAAGATGATGCCGTCGCCGAAAATAATCCCGTCGCCGAAAATTATTCCGTCCGCCTTGAGCGATTCGACATCGAGAAACGGGCTGCCGTCGGCGAGCGTGCCGCCGTCGCTCGTGAGCACGTTGTCGCCGAAGATGATGCCGCTTGAGAGCAGCGTGTTGTCGCCGAAGATGATGCCGTCGCCGAAGATAACGGCGTCGCCGAAGATGATGCCCGGAGC
>DASQDV010000254.1:0-15109 GCA_035633995.1 Pyrinomonadaceae bacterium
TGTCATCAGCAAGACGCTCGACGCGCCCGACGTGCCCGAATGGTTCGTCGAATATATCCTCTACCACGAGATGCTCCACATCAAGCATCCGGCGCGAATCATCAACGGTCGCCGCCACTCGCACACGAAAGCCTTTCTCGCCGAAGAGGAACGCTACCCGCTCTTCGAAGAGGCGCAGGCATGGCTCGACCACGTTGCGCGCGAACGCCGCGAAGCACCGCACCCACGCGCTGCCTGAGCGTGCAACTTTCTCCCTCACTTTTTTGAAACTTTCTCCGCCCCTGTGCGTTCTTACAAACAGGAAGGTGGGCTCCTCCGAAAAGGACGGGCGGCGGCAGGCACGCGTTACCGAACAGTAACGTCTGCAAGTTGCCGCCCGTCCTTTTATTTGTCCGTTGTCAGTTGTTTTGTGATTGTGCACGTGAGTTACTAAAGTTTGGATTGAACATCTGACTACGGACAACTGATTACTGACAACGGACAGTGAGCACCTCCTTGACACGCTCTGGTCGCCGTGATTTCATGCCTTACAAATTGTCTTAAAATTCGATCCGGTTTTTCGTAAGGAGATTCCACATGGGCGAGAGTGTTTTCAAGGGCGTCGAGATGGTCGGCACTTCAGATCAAAGTTTCAGTCATGCCATCGAGGTAGCGGTTAGACGCGCGCGCCAGTCGTTGCGCAATCTTTCATGGTTCATCGTCAAGGAGCAGCGCGGCGGGTTGCAACAGGGGCGGCTCGAATATCAGGTGACGCTCGAAGTCTATTTCAAACTTGAGGGCGAGGGCAGTGACGCGGCGGGCGAGTGAGCGCATCTCGCGGCGCGCCGCTTTCGCCGCGCCTCACGGCTGGACAAAGCGAGTGGGCGCTCGCTAGACTACGCAGTTTGCGACAGGTCGTTATTTCCGGCTGAGGGCAGCGAGCTTAACCTTGAGCGCGCAAAATTTATTCGATACGGAGCAAGATAATTCATGGCGATTCCAGCAACACAAATCCGGCGCGGGATGGTGATTCTCTTCGAAGGCAATTTGTGCAAAGTGATCGATTTTCGTCATCACACGCCCGGCAACCTCCGCGCGATGGTGCAGACCAAGATGCGCAACCTGCGCACCGGCTCATCCTTCGAGCACCGTTTTCGTTCCTCCGACACGGTGGACAAAGCCTCGCTCGAACAGCACGAAATGGAGTACATGTACTCGGATGGTTCGCAGCACCATTTCATGAACACGGAGAACTATGAGCAGACCGCGCTCACCGAAGAAGATCTGGGCGACATGGCGCAGTGGCTCATGCCGGGCATGAAGATTCAGGCCGAGTTTTACGAAGGCGCGCCCATCGGCATCACGCTGCCGCCCTCTATGGAACTCACCGTCACGCGCACCGAGCCGACGCTCAAAGGCGCGACCGTCTCGAACGTCAACAAACCGGCGACGCTCGAAAACGGCGTGACCATCACCGTCCCGCCCTTCGTCAACGAAGGCGACCGCATTCGCGTCGACCCGACGGAAGGCCGCTACATCGAGCGTGCCAAGTAAGACACTGTTTCAAGTTTCAGGTTTCAGGGTTCAAGTCAAAGGCTTTTAATCTGAAACTTGAAACCTGAAACTTGAAACTCCGTGTATCTTCTCTACAGCCTCCTTCTCACCTTCGCCATCTTCGTGCTGCTGCCGCTGTTTCTGCTTGACGCGTTGCGTCACGGGAAATACATGGCGGGCTTGCGCGAGCGGCTGGGCGGCGTGCCGGAGGCGGGAGCAGGCGGGCGCAAGGTTGTCTGGTTGCACTGCGTTTCGGTCGGGGAGACGCAGGCGGCGCGTCCGCTTGCGCGTGCGCTCATCGAACGCTTCCCTTCTCACGCGCTTGTCGTCTCCACCACGACGCTCACCGGGCAGAGACTCGCGCGCGAAGTCTTTCGCGACGAGGCGGCAACCGTTTTTTACTTCCCCTTCGACTGGGCGTGGAGCGTGCGCCGCACGCTCTCCAGAATCAAGCCTTCGCTCGTGCTCATCATGGAGACCGAACTCTGGCCGCGCTTCCTGCGCGAGTGCCAGAGGACGGGCGTGCCCGTCGCGCTCGTCAACGGGCGCATCTCGGAAAAGTCGTTTAAGAACTACCGGCGGCTCGGTGGTTTCATCAAAAGCGTCACGGCGTCGCTCACGCTCGCCATCATGCAGACGGAGGCCGACGCCGAAAGAATCCGCGCGCTCGGACTCGCGCCCGAACGGACGCGCGTTTCGGGCAATATCAAATTCGACGCCGACACGGAGACGGGCGAGCAGGCGATCACAATCTATCTGCGCGAGCGTTTCGCTTTCGGCGACGACGCGCGACCGCTCATCGTCGCCGCCAGCACGCACGCGCCGGAAGAAGCGCTCCTGCTCGACGCGTTCAAACAGACCGTCAATGCGCTCGATGACGATAAACGCCCGCGCCTGCTCGTCGCGCCGCGCCACCCGGAACGCTTCAACGAAGTCGCCGCGCTGCTCGACGCCAGCAATTTCGCGTGGGCGCGTCGTTCGAGTACGCCGCAGGCTACAGACTCCGCATGTGAGATCGTCCTGCTCGACAGCATCGGCGAATTGCGCGGAGTCTATCCGCTCGCCGCGCTCGTCTTCGTCGGCGGCAGCATCGCGCCGACCGGCGGCCACAACGTACTCGAACCGGCGGCAGCCGCGCGCTGCATCATCACCGGCGCGCACACCTTCAACTTCTCTTCCATCACGCGCGACTTTCTCGAACGCGACGCGCTCATACAGTTGCCCGCGCTCGACGAACGTGACGCGCCCTCCGCGCTGGCACAAATTTTCCGCGAGTTGTTAAATACGGACGAACGCCGACGCCGCACCGGCGAACGCGCCCGCACCGCGCTCGAACAAAGCCGGGGCGCGACAGACAAAACCATCGAATATCTCGCGCCGTTGATAGAGCAGATGTCAGATGTTAGATATTAGATGTTAGCCAAAAGTTGAGACATGCTTATCAACTCAACTTCGGATAACGCCGGATACACTTAGAACAATGCCTCGCTAACATCTGACATCCAACACCTGACATCTATTTTAATGTTTCGGTTAAGAGACCTTGCTTTTGCACCGCTCAGCGTCGCCTACGGCGCGGCGGGCAGCGCGCGGCGTGCGTTGTATCGCGCGGGCGTGCTGTCGGTCGAACGCGTGGCAGCGCCGGTCTTGAGCGTCGGGAATATCACGGCGGGCGGCACGGGCAAGACGCCGCTCGTCGAATGGCTGGCGCGCGAGGCGGCACAGGCCGGGCGGCGCATCTGCATTCTCACGCGCGGCTATGGCCGTGCGGATACGAGCAAACGCGTCGTCGTTTCGGACGGAGAACGCGTTCTGGCGGGCGCGCGTGAGGGAGGCGACGAGCCGCGCCTGCTCGCGGAAAGTTTGCTCGGCCTGGCGGCAGTGGTGAGCGACGCCGACAGGGTGGCGGCGGCGCGCTGGGCGATGGAGAATTTGGGCAGCGAAGTGTTCATTCTCGACGACGGCTTTCAACACCTGCGCATCGCGCGCGACTTGAACATCCTGACGCTAGATGCGACAGACCCCTGGGGCGGCGAGCGCCTGCTTCCGCGCGGGCGTCTGCGCGAACCAACCGGCGAGTTGAAGCGCGCCGATTTAATCGTCATCACGCGCGCCGAACTCGCCGCCGACATTGAAGATTTGCGCGAGCGTGCCGGGAGCTTGAGCAACAATCGCCCCGTGCTCGTCGCGCGCACCGCCGCGCTTCGCATCGTGCCTCTCGTAACACAGACCGTTGAGGCGTCGGCGGGCGCGCACGAAGCGAACATAATTTCGCAGGTTCTCCCCGCCGACCTCCCGCAACCGCTTGCGGCCTTCTGCGCCATCGGAAATCCGCAGGCCTTCTTCGCGCAAGCGCGCCTTGAAAATCTTGTGCTCAACTATACGCGCGCTTTCGCGGATCATCATGTTTACACGCAGAGCGACGTTGACGAATGCGTGCGCGAAGCCGTGCGGCAAGGCGCGCGTGCGTTGCTGACGACGGCGAAAGACGCCGTCAAACTCCGCGCGTTAAAGTTTTCGGCGCTGCCCTGTTATGTGTTGGAAGTTGCGTTGAAGTTTGACGACGAAGCGAGGATGCGCGCAATCCTCAATGAAGTTATCTCGCGCCGCAGCGCCGGGCTATAACAACGTATCGTCTACGGCGGGCGGGAGCGCCGTCGGGGTGGAGAGCGCGGGCGGAGGTGTCGCTCTCGGACTGGGCGGCGGCGGATCGTCGGGCGTCGGCGTCCGCGCGGGCGGCGGCGTCGGGTTGCGGCGCGGCGTGGGGGTTGGCGTCGGCGTCGCCTCCGGATCGTCCTCGTCATCTTGCGGAGTGTTGCTGTTCTCCGCGTCGTCTTGCGTAGGCGTCGGCGACGGCGTGGCCTCGACGCTCGCGGTCGGGTTGGCGACGCTCGTGCCCGTCGAATTTTGCGCGGGCACGGGGACGACGATGGGCGTGCTGCCGGTCGTCGGCGTGATGTTACTTTCACCCGCACCCGTCGGCGTTGCGCCCGGCAGCACGGGCGACGCGTTCGGATCGGCCATGAGCGGTTGTGAATTGTCGTTCGTCGCGGGCGTGCCGGAGTTGCGTTGGAAGGCGAAGAAGATTCCGAGCAGGGCGACCAGCAGCACTGCCGCCGGGATCATGATGCGCCAGGGGTTGAAACTCGCGGCGGGCGGCGGCTCAAAAAACTCCGGCTCGTCTGCGACATAAGCCTGCTCACGCGCGTGCACGACGGTTGCGTCGTCTTCCGCCTCGTTGCTCGACGTGTGACGTGATTCGAGCGGCGCGGTCGGCACGACGATGCGGTTCGTGTTCGACGTGCCTGTGTGTGCGTTCTCGCTCGTCGTCGCTCCAATCGCTACTTCGTCCATCGCCGCCGTTGCCAGTGCTTCGGCGAGTTCACCCGCGCTCTGCTGGCGCTCCTCCGGCAGTTTCGACAGAGCGCGCGCCACGACCTGACCGACCGAGGGCGGCAAATCTTTCCGCTCAGCCAACACCGAAGGCGCAGGCTCTTGCAGGTGCTTCAACATGATCGCCGTCGCCGACTCGCCCGTGAACGGGACGTGGCCGACGAGCATTTCGTAGAGAATGATGCCGAGGCTGTAGATGTCAGAGCGCGCGTCGATGTCGCTGGCCTGCGAGCATTGTTCGGGCGACATGTATTGCGGCGTGCCGATGATCAGGTTGGGCGCGGTGAGTTCGGGGTCTGGCCCTTCGGTCTCTAAGATTTTGGCGATGCCGAAGTCTAAGACTTTCGCCCAGTCGTTGCCGCCCGCCACCTCTTCGAGCATGATGTTGTCGCTCTTGAGATCGCGATGGACGACGCCCTCGGCGTGCGCGGCGTCGAGCGCGCCGCAAATCTGCTTCGTCACTTCGACGACGCGTTCCAGGGGCATCGGCCCCTCGCCGCGAATCACTTCCTTGAGCGTCCGCCCGCGCAGGTATTCCATCACGAGGAAGACGATGCCGTTTTCCGATTCGCCGAAATCCGTGACGTTTAACGCGTGCGGGTTGGAGATGCGTGAGGCGGCTTTGGCTTCGCGCGTGAAGCGCGCCACGATCTTATCGTCGGCGGCAAGCGAAGGGTGCAGCACCTTGATCGCGACGGCCTTTTCCATCAAAACGTGCGTCGCGCGATAGACCGTGCCCATGCCGCCTTCGTTGATGCGTTCCTCGATGCGGTACTTCCCGGCCAGCGTCTCCCCGACTAACGCGTCACCGGTCTTGACTAACACCGTGCCGTCCGCAGGACATAGCGTTGGCGCGTTTTCGTAAGACTTCCCGCATTTCGGACATTTTTTCATCAAACGCTTTCGCCTCGCACAAACGATTCCGCTGGAGTTTCTTGATTGAAGCGTATCATACCGCTACGAACGCCCCAAGGTAAAACTATAACACGCAAAACTGAAGCCACACGCACGGCAACCTCTCATCGCCGTTTTTCTTTTAACTTTTCCGCATCTTTAAGTAATCTTCCCCGTGCTCGTAATTCAATGTACGTTTGAAGGCGGCTAAACGTTTGGGTAAAGAACAGCTAATCGTCATCGGCGGGGTGGCCGCCGGACTCGCGGCGGCCATGCAGGCGCGCCGCACCGCGCCCGACCTCAACATTGACGTGTTTGAAAAGACCGCCGACATCTCCTACGGCGCGTGCGGCCTGCCCTACGTCATTTCCGGCCTCATCCCCGCGCTCGAACGCCTGAGCCTCCACCCGCCCGAATATTTCCGCGAGCGGCACAACATCAACATTCATTTGAACATGGAGGCGACGGAGATTCTCCCCGCGCGCTCAATCGTGCGCGTGCGCGCGGCGGGCGACGAGACGCGCGAACTGAACTTCACGAGTCTCGTGCTGGCGACGGGCGCGGCAGCCGTCTGCCCGCCGCTCGCGGGACACGACCTCGCGGGCGTCTTCGTCCTGCGCCAACTCGGCGACGGGCGGCGACTGCTACAGTTCATCGAAGAGATGCGACCGCGCACGGCGGTTGTCGTCGGCGCGGGCTACATCGGCCTTGAGATGGCCGAAGCCTTTCGCGCGCGCGGACTCGACACAACGCTCCTGGAGTCGTCCGACAAAGTGATGAGCACAGTCGGAGGCCGCTTGCGCGACCGCGTGGTCGAAGAACTTCGCGCACGTGGCGTCGAAGTAACGTTGGGCGAGCGGGCGGTCGCCTTCGAGGGGCGTGATGAGCGCGTCGAGCGCGTCGTCACAGAGAGCGGGCGCGCGTTCGATGCGGACATCGTGGTGATCGGCGTCGGCGTGCGTCCCGCTAACGAACTCGCAAAGTCTGCCGGATTGGAGATTGGCGAGAGCGGTGCGATTGCGACGGATGCCGGACAGCGCACGAGCGCGGCGGGCATCTTCGCGGCGGGCGATTGCACGGAGACGCTGCATCGCGTGTCGGGTCGGCGCGTCTGGATGCCGCTCGCGCAGCCCGCCGTGCGACAGGGTTGGGTGGCGGGAGCGAACGCGGCAGGCGCGTCTCCCGAAGAGCGTTTCGCCGGAGTGGTGGGCACGAGCGCCGTTAAAGTTTTCGATCTGGAAGTCGCGCGCACGGGGCTGTCTCTGGAAGAAGCGCGGGCGGAAGGCTTCGACGCCGCCTTGATCGAAGATGAAAGTTCATCGCGCGCCGGTTACTATCCGGGCGGCGCGAAAATCCTGACGCATGTTGTCCACGACCGGAGCGGGCGACTGCTCGGCGCGCAAATGGTCGGGCGTGAAGGCGTCGCCGGGCGCATAGACGTGTACGCCGCCGCGCTCCACGCCCGTCTCAAGCTCGAAGAACTCAACCGCTTCGACCTCGCCTACGCCCCGCCCTTCGCCCCGACCATTGACCCCATCCTCCGCGCCACGAAACCAAACGATGAATGATGAACGCGGAACGATGAACGGAAGGCTGTCCGTTGTTCTTTGTCCGTTGTCAGTTGTTCGCTCTAATCGTCAGCCACTCGTTCGTCAGGCACATGCAACGGACAACTGACTATGGACGACTGACAGGCTTCTATCGTTCCGCGTTCATCGTTTTTAGTTGACTCTAATGCGGGCGGTGAAGTTGCCGCTGTTGTCGTTGTAATTGTCGTCGTTGATGAGCAGGAACAATCTGCCGTCAGCCTGCGCGCCGAAGTTCTGCTGGCTGCCGATGACGAACGGCGCGGTGTTCTGCCCGCTCGTCAGGCGGATGTAGCCGATGAGCGCGCCCACTCCGGCGTTCGGCACGGGATACGCGCTGACGATTCCGAGTCCGCTGACGCGGCCACCGTCCGGCGTGACCTCGCCCGCGCGCCGCCCCGCGATGACCGTGCCCGACGCAGTGATGCTCACTTGATCGCCGCTGCGCAACTCGATGCCTGTGTCTGTGCTGCGCGAATTGCCGGGCACGTCAACGCTGACTTCGCGCGGCGAGCGGCTGCGATCCGGCTCGCTCGTGCTGCGGTTGTCGCCGCCGGGCACGCGCGAACGCACCGGGGCGGGGTTGGTGCTCCGCGCGCCGAAAATGTCGTCGTCGACTTCTTCGTCGTTATTATTGCGCGAGGCCGTATTGTTGTCGCGGCGGCGCGAAGTGAAGTTGCGCTCGGTGCGAACCTGCACGGAGTATGCGCCGCGCGCGTCGGAGTAAGTGCCACGGTTGGCGGTAAGATATAGTCGCCCGTCGCGGTCTGCGACGAACTCGCGCCCGATGCCGATCTCGATGATGGGCGAATCCGGCTCGTTGCCGATGGCGCCGATGAGCACGCCTTCGGCGGCGCGCGGCAGGGGCGCGGTCGGGTCGGTCGAGCGCAGGCCGCCCGGCGTGATGCGCGAACGCCCCGCGACGATTGTGCCGGAGGCTTTCACCTCCACGCGCTCGCCGCGACGCACATCGACGCCGCTGTCAATCCAGTTCGGCGCAAGTCCGACTTCGACGGTGCGCGAAGAGAAGCGCGCCTCGTCGAGCGAGCGGCCATCAATCTCGATGCGCTCGATCTGGTTCGGCCTGAAGAACTGCACTTCGCCCGCGTCGGCGGCAGTTCCGGTCTGCGTGCTCGAAGTTGTGGCGACGCGCACGGCGAAGCGCCCGCCGATGAAACCGAGCACGGTTCCGCGCACGCTGCGCCCGTCGCGCAGGTAGATCGTGTCGGCCAGCGCCAGCGGCGCGCAGACGACGACCAGCAGTAAAGCGAAAATTATCTTTCTCATTTTTCTATCCTCTCAAAACCAGAGTTTTACAAGAGCACTTCAACGCCACAAACTTCGATCAAACGCGTGGCGGCAAACCTTCACCTGCCAGCCGACAGTTGTTCGCGGGAGAAAAAATTACAACGGGGGACGTTCGACTTCGGTTAAAACAAGCTGAGGGGAATGTTGGTAGAGATTACAACGAAGCGTGGTAGCAGGCAAGCACGAGGCCGGAAGTCAAAGCTTACAATCGGCCGCACATAGAACTGAGGTTCGTGGCCGAAATCACTTTTTGCAAAAACTTGCGGGCGCGTCTCTTGCGCAAGAGACGCGCCCGCAAGTGTTGTTTCGTTGCCGTCTCGCCGCGATTAGCGAACCGCCGCGAAGACGATAACCAGCGTGAAGATGACCAGCGTTTCGATGAACGCGAGGCCGATGATCATCAAAATCTGGATGCGGCCGCCCGCGCCCGGATTGCGCGCCGTGCCTTCCGCCGCCGCCGCCGCCACGCGCGACTGGCCGATTGCGCCCAGACCCGCCGCAATCGCGAAGCCGAACCCGGCGGCCAGCTTCGCATACTTGGCGACGCTCGATTCGTTATCGGCGGCCACCTGTCCCGCCTGCGCGAGCGCGGGCATGGCGGCCATCAACACGCCGACGACGGCGAAGAATGCCATTCTGAGTTTATGCATGTTCATCTCTCCTTTTCAGAGTCGAATGTCAAAAGAGAGGAAGGTGAACCCCGCCGGACGTTTGAAGCTGCGCACGCGCTCGTTATGATTTCGCCCGCATCCGGTATCCGCCGCCCCTCTTACAACGGCGCTCCTGCGATGCCGACACCCGCTCGCTTTCAAACAGCGAAAGCTATTATTCTCCGCGTGCCTGTAACTTGCCTCTCAACTATCCTTAACGATTTTCTCCCCCTCCATGTTCCTATCGCCAACGCCCCAACGCGTGCGGGCGCGTCTGCCCGCACCGCTCGGAACGCTAACTATAGATGTCAGATGTTAGATACTAGATGTTAGTTTAAGACAAGTCTGACTTTTAATTAACATCTAGTATCTAACATCTGACATCTGCTCTCACAATGCCGGAGCAATAATTTCGTCGCCTTCAATCGGGCGGAGTTGATTGCCGTGCTCGTCCTCGTGGTCTTCGTGCGGCGCGTGCGAGACTTCGCCGATGTAGATCATCGAGAGCAGCGTGAAAATAAACGCCTGCATGACGGATGCGAACACGCTCAAGACCATCAGGAACGCCGGAATGACCCAGTGCGTGATGGCCGGGTAAAGCCCCGCGATGTTCACGGCCACCTGCTCGTCGCCGAAGATGTTGCCGAACAGGCGCAAGCCCAGCGAGAGCGGGCGCACGGCGTTGCTGATCAACTCGATGACGAACATCGCAGGCCCCATGATGAAGAGAATCGCGCCGCTGAAATAGTGCACGCCTGCGAAGTGGCCGAGGTGTCCCATCAGGCCGTTCTCTTTAACGCCGATGTAGTTGTAATAGATGAAAGACGTGATGCCGAGCGCGAAGGTGACGGACGTGTGCGCCGTCGGCGGCATGAACATCGGGAACAGCCCCATCAGGTTCGAGACGAGAATCAAGAGCGCGAAGGTGGCGACGACCGGAAAATATTTCAAACCGTGCGGCCCGATGATGTTCTCCACCATGTCGCGCACGGCGAGCACCGTCACTTCGAGCGTCTGCTGCCCGCCGTGCGGCTCGTCTTCCGAGAGATACCTGCCCTTGAGAATCCAGATGAGCGCGATGGTGATGAGGCACGCGACGACGAACATCACCGTGTACCAGGGCACGGCGTTGTCAACCGTGTAGGGGCCGAACACCTCGGCCGCGCTCGTGCCGAAGTGTTTGAAGACGTATTCGTTCCACAGCGGCTCGGTGTAGTTGACCTGAAAACGATGAACCGGCTCGCCGATGAAATGATTAACCGCTTCGACGAGCGGCGGCGTGTGATGCGCAGCCGCTTCGCCGCCGCCGTGTGCGGCAGCCGCCTCTCCGGCGCTCTCGGCGGCTCCGTGCGCCGCCCCTTCTTCGCCATGCCCTTGCAGCAACCAGAACATTATTTAGTTTCCTCTCGATGTATGATCACGAAATACGCCTGCATGAAACCCTCTACGAGCGCGGCGACGACGAACGAGCAGAGGCCGACGAGCATGGCCGTCAAAGATGCGATGTCGAGCCAACTGGCGGCGACGACCGCAGCCGCGACAACGAAATAACGCGTGATAAAGCGAACGATTCTGAGCTTCGGGCGCGCGCCCGTCGGCGACGCGAGCGCGAAGGCGGCGGCGATAGCCGTCCGCATCCAGTGATGATTCAGCAAAGAGAGCGCGCCGCCGATGAACAGCCCCGTCGTCACGCGCCAGGGCATAAATAGTGCGCTTGCGACGACGCAGATAGCGACCGTCCAGACCATCACGCGAAACAGCCGTTCGGCCATCGCGGACGCATCTTCTGCGCTCGTCACCTCGGGTTCGAGTGCGCCGCTGTTTGCAATCTCATTCATCGTAGAACACTAGATTCTACATGCTGCGGCGGCGGGCTGTCGAGCGCGAAAAATCCTTCACGAAACTCTCGACATCAGGCGGATAAACTGCATAAAGCCGACCACCGAGCCGAGCACGATGCCCGCCACGATGAGCCACGGGCTCGTCCCCAACCAATGATCCAGCAACCACCCGACGAACAGACACGACACGATGGACATCGCCAGAGACATCACCGCCCCGTACACCACGCCGCTCTTGCCCGTCACATTCTGTTCGTCTCGCTTTGCCATAACTAAAAACTTGTCAGTGGTCAGTTGTCACTTGCTTGTGCTTACTTAACTTGAAACTCTCATCTTTAGTAATCGGCTGCTGAACCACTAAACAACGGACAACTGACTACGGACAACTGACGTTTTACCACTTCCCACGCGTCGCGTAGTTCTTCGGCAACTCGTAGAGGAGCGCGCGGCGCGAGTGGCGCATGGAGTCGTGTATGAAGCAGACGTGTGTGCACCAGCAGGCACGGCCTGCGTCAATCGCGGCGAGTTCCTCACTGCGGTTCTGGCTTTGCCAGAGCGCGCCGAAATCGTAATCGTAATCCGAGAGCGTGGCAAATTTTTCGCGCAACTCGCAGGCGCGCACGTCGCCGTTGTAATCGATGACGGCGCTGGTTTCGCCCGCCGTGCAGGGGAACGGCCACGCGGTCTGGCGGTCGAAGTTGGCGAGTTGCGTGCGGTAGTGCGTCGTGATCGCGCCGACGTAGGCGATTGATTTGACGAAGCGCGTGCTCGCATCGTCGGCGGCAAACATGCGTTCGCCGTAGCGTTTGGTGAGAGCCGAAACTTTTGCGTACATCTGCGGCAAAATTTCCGGTGGCACTTGCTTGATGGTTGCGCCCGCCTTGGTTTCGCCGCGGATGAGATTGAAGTAGTGGCCGTCGAGGCGGAAATTTTCCCAGAGGTATGTGGAGAGCAGTTCGACCTCCTCGTAATTCTCCGCGCAGACGACGGTGTTGACGTTGAGGCGAAAGCGATCCGCATATTTTTCTTTCAGCGGATAGAGCGCGCGGATACAGTCGAGCGTCCGCTCCCAGTTGCCGGGCACGCCGCGCAGGCGGTCGTGCGTCGCGCCGTAGCCGTCGAGCGCAATGTTGAGATAGAGATCAATTTCGGGGTTCCGGCCGAGCGCGTGTTCAACGGCCTGCGTGACGTGCGCTTTGATGATGGCGTTCGTCGGGATGATGACGCGGCGCACGCCGTTGTTGCGCACGAACAGGTCGATGATGTCGTTCAGGTCGCGCCGGAGCGTCGGCTCGCCGCCCGACAGCCAGAGGTCTGTGATGCGCGGCATCGTCTGCGAGACGCGTTCGAGCTGCGCGAAAGTCATGTCGCCCGGCCGGTTCAGTTCGTCCCAGTAAAAGCAGGTCTCGCATTTGGCGTTGCAGCGCGAGGTGACGAATAGGATCACCGTGCCGAGACGCCGCGCGCGTTCGGTCGAACGTAGTAACTGGAAAAGTTTGACGGCTTTGTTTGTCATGGCGTACGCGTGCGGCGCGTCTGTTCCCTTCCCGGCGCTGCATCTACGGGCTGCGTGGCGTCGATGATGACAGTTTCCGTCGGCGATTTCAATTCATAGTCGATGCCGCGCCAGCGTATGCGTCGCGAGCAGCGGGCTGCCAGCGCGTTGTAGAGAAAGAGCGCGGACGAGAGCGGCCAGAGCAAGAGGTGCGCCATGATGCTCGCAGCACGCCATACCTGTTGCCCGGACTTGAACGCGAGCGAGACGGCGCGCAGGCGCAAGATAGCTTTGGCCGAGCCGAACACGTAGACAGCGGCGACGAGCGCGAGCGGCAACATATAAGGCAGGCCGCGACCGAAGCGCGACAGGGCGAGCGCAAGGCCGCCGTAAAAGACTGTGACGAAGAGTAAATTCGAGACGAGCACGATCAGCCACAGGCGCGGCGCATAGACGCGCGTGATCTTGAGTTGGCGCGTCGTGAATTCGAGTAATTCGCGCCAGCCCGAATCTTCATGCGAAGCCACGAGGCAGCGCGGCGCGAAATGAATCGGCAGTTGCGCTTCCTGTAACGCGCGTGTCAGTGCGAAGTCGTCCGAAAGCGTGCCGCGCCAACGCTGCAACATGTCGAGCCGCGTGAAAGTTTCGCGGCGGATGGCGGTCGAACCGCCCCAGCAGAAGTTCGCGCGCGTGTTTTCGCCGAGCGCGGAGGCAATCGAGGCGTTCCAGACGGCGCGCAGGTGCGAGGGCACACTGCCTGCCGGTATGAACCAGCGATAGCCGGTCGCCGCGCCGATTCTTTCGTCAGCGAGCACTGCTACGAGCGCGCGCAGCCACTCGCCGTGCGGGCGCGCGTCCGAGTCAACGAAGACGAAGACTTCGCTGCGAACGTCAGCCGCGCCGACGGCGGCGATGAGATTATGAACTTTCTGGCCGCTCCCGATTGCCCTGCCCGCGACAACAACGCGCGACAACACCGTCCGGGAACTGGCCGTAGTCGAACGCACCTCCTCGATCACTTTGAGCGCGGGGTCGCCTGTGCTGTCAACGACGAAAACGATCTCGAAGGCGGGATAAGTTTGACGAAAGAGCGCGGCGAGGTTTTCGCGTAAGTTTTGATCGAGGCCACGACAGGGGACGATCACTGTTGCGTAGGGCGTGAAATCCGGCGCGGGCGCGGAGGAGAGTTCGCGGCGAAAGTAGCGCAGGTAGCGCGCGCCGCCGCGCAGCGAGAGGATGGCTTGCAGGAGCAGCAGCGCGGCGAAGAAATAGTAGAAGGCCATAAAAACGGAGGGCGATGCTCTCACAAGAACATCGCCTCCGGCAAATACTCCTGAGCCGCGTCTCACCTCCGGCAGGTTCGCAGGCAGCGGCGATAACGCTCGCGGCAGCGCGCCTGATTCGGGTTCACGATGCCGCGCGTGCACTGGCGATACTGTCGCTGGCAACGCTCGCGGCAGCGGTTGCGCCGCGACGGGCGGCGTTGCATGGTGCCCATGTCGTGATCGGCGTGGGTTGAGGAATTAGTGTTCTGAACGACGGCCTGTGTGGCCGGGGCGAGGATGAAGAGTTGAGCGGTCAAGGCCAACGCGATGGTCAGACGTTTAATGACGGTCGGTGTTCGTTTCATGTTGCGTATCTCCTTGATGCGAGATGTTGCAGGGAGCGAGGTTTACTATCTCAGGGCGAACGCGCCGGAGGCGGCGTTTGAGAGTGAAGCCACCAGCGTCTGCGCGAGATTAATGAACGGCTGCGGGTAGACGCCGATCACGATAACGCCGACGACGGAGACGACGAGCGCGGCGCGCAACGCGGGCGACAGCGAAAGCGGTCGCGCGTCCGCCGCTTCGTCGCCGAGATACATCACGCGTATGAAGCGCACGTAATAGAAGAAAGAGACGACCGTGTTGAGGATCGCCCAGATCGCGAGCCAGAGATACCAGCTTTTGCCGTCGGCGTCGAAGCGTTGGAGCAGGCCGCCGAAGAGGAACCATTTGCCGATGAAGCCGCCGGTTAAAGGCAGGCCGCCGAGGCTCAACATGAAGACGGTCATCATCAACGCCATGCCCGGCGCTTTCTGCGCGAGTCCCGTGAAGTCGTCAACGTTGTCGCCGACGATGCCGCGCCGCCGCAGGGAGATGATGACGCCGAAGGCGCCGATGTTCATCAGCGTGTAGACGAGCAGGTAAACGACGAGGCCGACGTAGCCGTACTGGTTCGCGGCGATGACGCCGAGCAGCAGGTAGCCCGCGTTCGAGATTGACGAATAGGCGAGCAGCCGCTTCGCGTTCGTTTGCGTGACCGCCGCCCAGTTGCCGACGAGGATCGTGACGGCGGCGACGAGGCCGACGAGCGGCGCCCAGTCGGCGCGCATCACGCCGAGCGCTTCGAGAAAGATGCGCGCCAGCA
>DASQDV010000255.1:0-3125 GCA_035633995.1 Pyrinomonadaceae bacterium
CCCTTCGCCACCTTCGGCAGAAAGTCGTCGTAGTAAAAACTCCTGAGCATGGTTTCGAACTTGGCGCGCTCGTCCGGGTTGAAGGGTTCGGTTTCACGAAACATCCCGGCCTGCTTGCCGCGCAGCGTGTACTCGTTGTTGATGCCGAGCCAGTCGTAGAAACCTTTGACGACGGGCTTGCCCGCGTAAACGCCGATGGAGCCGGTGATGGTCGAAGGCTGTGCGACGATCTTCGAGGCCGTCGCGGAGATGTAGTAACCGCCCGAAGCGGCCACGTCGCTCATCGAGACGACGACGGGCTTCTTCTCTTTGGCCTTTTCCACCGCGTGCCAGATCACGTCGGACGCATAGCTTGTCCCGCCCGGGCTGTCCACGCGCAGGACGATGGCCTTGATGTCCTTGTCCTCGCGCGCGTCCATGAGCGCCTTGACGACCGTGTCGGAGCCGGTTGACTGGCTGCCGAACGGGCTGCCGTCGTTCGACTCGCCGCCGCCGATGGGGCCGGACGCGAAGACGACCGCGATGCGTTCGCCCTGACCGAGGCCGACCGATTCGGGGCGCACGCGTTGATAGTCCGACTCGCGCACCTTCCGCAATTTGTCCGAGTCTTTATAGCCGAGCCGGCGCTTGAGTTCCTCTTCCACCTCGTCGCGGTATTTCGCATCGTCGATCAACCCGGCGGCCTTCGCCTCGGGCGCGCCGAGCGGGGCGTTGTCAATCAGCGCACGCACGTCCGCTTCGGACTTCCTGCGCGTCGAGGCAATCGTCGTGATGTAACGCGCGAAGAAATCGTCGAGAACCGAGTTGATCACTTCCTTGCTCGCCTCGGACTGCTCCTTGCGCGTGTACTGTTCGGGCGCGGTCTTGTATTTTCCGATCTGGTAGAAGTCTGCCTTGATGCCGAGTTTGTCGAGCGAACCGCCGAGCGACATCACGTCCGCCGCAAGGCCGACGATGAAGAGATCGCCGATGGGCGCCACGTAGATACGGTCGGCGGCGGTCGCCAGGTAATACTCCTTGTTCGTGCCGTACTCCATGTAGGCGTAGACGGGTTTACCCGACGTGCGAAAGTCTGCGAGCGTGTCGCGTATCTCGTCGGCCTTGCCCCAGCCGATCATCGTCATGTCGAATTCGAGCAGGATCGCGCCGATGCGTTTGTCGTTCTTCGCCTTCTTGATGTTCGACAAGAGGCGCATCAGCGAACGGTCATCCCGGCCGAGAAAGCGCCGCGCAAACGGGTCTTCCGGCACGTAGTCGGGCAACGCGCCTTCGATCTTCAACACCAGCACGCTGTTGTCGCGCACGTCCGGCTCGTCGTCGCGCAGCCCCATCAACAACAGCGCGGCGAAGAGCATTACCGCCAGCGCCAGCACGACGGCTAACCCCGCCACCCACAAAAAGATTTTCTTACCGCGTGACATTGCCATAATTTGCTTAACTAATAACGAAAATTACAAACGCCCGCGCTTTCACATCAACCGCGCAAGGCGTCTGTAATACGAACTGTCGGACAAAAAGGTTTAGAGAAGCAAGCGGCGAACGATGAACGATGAAGTAAAAGCAGTGGTTTTACTTCATCGTTCGTCGTTTCGCGTTCATCATTTCCCCTTCACGATCCAGCCGCCGCCGAGCACTTCGTCGCCGCGATAGAAGACGGTCGCCTGTCCGGGCGCGATGGCGCGCTGCGGCTCGTCAAACGTGACGCGCGCGCGTCCGTCTGCAAAGGGTTCGATGGCTGCGGGCGCAGGCGCGTGGCGGTAGCGCACGCGCACTTCCGCGCGCACGGGAGCGTCGGGCGCATCGAACGTGATCCAGTTGACGCCCGCAGCCGTAAACTCGCGCGCCAGCAGTTCGTCGCCGTCGCCTACGACGACGCGGTTGCGCTCCGCGTCAACCTGTACGACGTAGAGCGGAAGCGGGCGCGAGATGCCAAGCCCGCGACGCTGCCCCACCGTGTAGCGATGCACGCCCCCGTGCTCGCCCAAAACGCGCCCGCCCGTGTCCACAATCTCGCCCGTGCCGGGCAGCCGTGCGGTCTCGCCTTCCGCTGCCAGGTAACGATCAATGAAGCCCGCGTAGTCGCCGTCGGGCACAAAACAGATTTCCTGCGACTCGGCCTTTTCCGACACCGCGAGGTTGACGCGCCGCGCCGCCTCACGCGCCTCCGCCTTAGACATCGCGCCGAGCGGAAACAGCGCGTGCGCGAGTTGTCCTTGCGTCAACTCCCAGAGGAAATAGGATTGATCCTTGTTCGAGTCCGCCCCGCGCAAAAGTTTGTAACGATTCGTCGCCGCGTCAAACTCGACGCGCGCGTAATGCCCTGTCGCAACCTTTTCGCAGCCGAGGCTCTGCGCCAAACGGTCGAGCGAAGCGAACTTCAAGCGGCTGTTGCACGCCACGCACGGGATCGGCGTCTCGCCTTCCAGGTAACTCGTGACGAAGGGCTGCACCACGTCGCGCTCGAAATCCTGTTCGAGGTTCAGGACGTAGAAAGGAAAGCCCAACTCTCCGGCCACGCGGCGCGCGTCGTACACGTCGTCGAGCGAGCAGCAGCGCGAGGGCAGCGGGTCGCCATGCTCGTCCACGTTGATGTTGCGGTTTTGATTCCACAACTGCATCGTGAAGCCGACGAGTTCATGCCCGGCCGCTTGCAAAATCGCCGCCGCCGCCGAAGAATCAACGCCGCCGCTCATGGCTACTGCAATCTTCATAAAGCAAAAGTTTCAGGTTTCAAGTTTCAGGTTTCAGGTTAAAGGCAACTTCAAGCGTGAAGCCTTCAGCCTGCAACGTCGTCTGTTTGCCGCCACTTTGAGGCGGGTGTTAAGATGCCTGCTTAAGAGAATAAATCTGCCTGACAAATAACAGTTAAGGATACCCGAAACGGCGCGAAACTTCAGCCGTCGAGAGAGTTTCAGGTTTCAAGTTTCAGGTTTCAAGTTAAACCCTGAGACCTGAAACTTGAAACCTGAAACTTGAAACTTGAAACCTGTAACTTGAAACTCTCCGCGCGGCTGAAGTTTCGCGCCGTTTCGGGTATCCTTAACTGTTATTTGTCAGGCAGATTTATTCTCTTAAGCAGGCATCTTAACACCCGCCTCAAAGTGGCGGCAAACAGACGACGTTGC
>DASQDV010000256.1:0-2966 GCA_035633995.1 Pyrinomonadaceae bacterium
GTCGCCGCCGGGGTGCAGTTGATCTAGATACAGGGCTTGTTCGCGCTGAAGAATCGCGTCGAGACGTGCTTTCATAATTTACCGGAGAGAACATTCTGCTGCTTGTAAGAGCAGGCCAAGTCTAACCGTAATGTTCCATCAGGCGCAATCGGGCAGACAATTGTGCCACGTCAACGCTTGTCTGATGTCGCGCCACGACTTTTTCGCGCGTTAGTTGTCGGGTTTATCCGGCGTTTGTGCGGCGTCCGCATCGAGCGTGACGTAGCGACGCGCGAGGCCGAGTTCGCGCAGTTTGTGTTGGAGCGACTGGCGGTGCATGCCGAGGATGGTGGCGGCGCGCGTGACGTTGCCGCCGGTTTCTTCGAGGCACCGCGCGATGTAGCGTCGCTCGAACTCGCGCCGGTCTTCGCGAAAGTCCGCCGTGAATGGGACGGACAAACCATCGCCAGCGTCTTCAGGCGCGGGGCGTGATGCAGCGGCGCTCTGCGTTGCTCCGCCGTGCGCGTTGATCTCTTCGGGCAGATCGCGCGCGGTTAATTCGTCGCCTTCGGCGAGCACCATCGCGCGTTCGACGGCGTTTCTCAGTTCGCGTACGTTGCCCGGCCAATCGTATTCGACCAGTCGCCGCATCGCCGCAGGGGCAATCGCGCGCACGGGCATCTTGTACCTTTCGGCGGCGAGCCGCATAAAAGATTCGGCGAGCGCCGGGATGTCTTCGCGCCTCTCGCGCAAAGGTGCGATCTCGACTGTCACGACGCGCAGGCGATAAAAAAGGTCTGCGCGAAAGTTTCCCTTTTCAATTTCCTGTTCGAGCGGGCGGTGCGTTGCGCTGACGATGCGCACGTCAACTGGAATAGATTCCGCGCCGCCGCCGAGACGTTCGATGCGACGCTCTTCCAGCGCGCGCAAAAGTTTGGCCTGCACGTTCGCGCTCATGTCGCCGATTTCGTCCAGAAAGAGCGTGCCGCCGTCGGCCTGCTCAAACTTCCCTTGCCGCCGCGCCGTCGCACCCGTGAACGCGCCTTTCTCGTGGCCGAACAGTTCCGACTCGATCAACTCCGAAGGCAGCGCGGCGCAGTTGACGGCGATGAACGCACCACCCCGCCGCGACGCGCTGCGCTCGTGAATTTCGCGCGCCACCAACTCTTTGCCCGTGCCCGACTCGCCGCGCACGAGCACGGTCGCATCCGTCTCGGAAACTTTTTCGATGAGCGCGCGCACGCGCCGCATTGATTCCGAGTTGCCGATGAGCGAGCCGCGTTGCGCGCCTTCGAGTTCGAGCGACGCGCGCAGGGCGCGATTCTCGCGGCGCAGTTGAATCGTCTCGACGGCGTTCTTGACGACAAGCCGGAGGTCTTCGACCTCAAACGGCTTCGAGAGATAATCATAAGCGCCCGTCTTGATCGCTTCGACGGCCATGCGCTCCGAGCCGTGCGCGGTGATGAGGATCACGAGCGGCGTATCTTTTTGCGCGCCCTCACCGCTTTTCAGTTCGCGCAAAAATTCCAGCCCGCTTTGACCCGGCAAATTCACATCGAGGAGCAGCAGATCGGGCGCGCGCTTTTCAAATTGCGCGCGTGCCTCGCCGACGCTCCCGGCCTCCGCCACCTCGTGGCCGAGACTTGCGAGCGCGCGGCGCATCCCGTAGCGCGCGGCCTCTTCGTCGTCAACGAGGAGCAGGTTGATTGCGTCGCTCGATCCTTTTTGCGTCATCGTTTCAAACTCGCTCCTTTGCATTAAACGCGCGCCGCAGAAGCTTCCGCTTCTTCCGCCGCGCGCGTGACCGGCAAACTCAACTCGAAGCGTGCGCCCGTGCCCGCCGCCTGTGGCGCGAGGCGCGCACGACCGCCCGCGTCTTCGATCCGCTTGCGCACGATGGCAAGACCCAGCCCCGTGCCGCGTTGCTTCGTCGTAAAGAACGGCTCCCAGATGCGCCTGCGCAACTCCGGTGCGACGCCCGCGCCGCCGTCTGTGACGGCGAACAGCAACTCGCCGTCGCGGGTTATGGCTTCGACCGAGACGCGACCGCCGGGCGGCGTCTCTTGCAGCGCATTCAACAAAAGATTCGAGAGCGCGTCGCGCACGGCGGACGCCTGCGCGCCGTCGAGCAACTGGCGCTCGTCGCAGCGCGCGTCGAGTTGGATGTTTCTGCTTTTCGCCTCGGCGCGGAAGAGTTCGACGATGCTGCGCGTGAGATCGTCGGCGCGCGCGGGCGCGTCTCCCGTAGGCGGCGCGTGGCGCGCGAAGTTGAGCAATTGCGTCACGCTCCGGTTGAGGCGGTCGGTTTCGCCGACGATGAGATCGAGATCGCGCGTATAGTCGGCGGAGAGGCGTTCGTCTTCGCGCATCACCTGCGCGATGGACTTGATGGCGGAGAGCGGATTCTTAACTTCGTGTGCGACGGTGGCGGCCATCTGGCCGAGCGCGGCGAGGCGTTCGCCCTGCGCCAGTTGGCGTTCCAGTCGGACGTTCTCTTCGAGCAGGCGATAATCTTCGAGCGTCAGCGCGACCTGTCCGGCCAGCACTTCCAGCACGGCGCGCACGTCGGGCGTTAAAGCGTCGGGCGCGGCGTCAACGAGCATCAGTCCGAGCAATTTGTTTTCGCGTTGTAAAAGATAGGCGACTTCGAACCCGTGTTCGCGCAGCGTTTTGTCACCTTCCAGCACGCCGCCCGCGCTCTCCGCTGCCGACTCCAAAACGCGCTCTTCCCATTCATTACTTTGTGTCTCCGTCGCCTCAGCGGCGTCTTCGTCCGCATCGGGCGGCGAGAGCGCGTGCTGTCGCGCGTAAAAACGCACGCTGCGCAAGCCGAGTTCGCGTGTGGTTCTCTCTTCGATGAAGCGCAGGAGTTCGGGCAAATGCTTGTAGCCTCCGGCCTGCGCGCCGATGCGCGCGAGCACGTCGCGATAAATTGAAGCTTCGCGCTCGAAGAGTTTATGAAAGCGTGTGTCGAGCCACGCGCGCAG
>DASQDV010000257.1:0-15808 GCA_035633995.1 Pyrinomonadaceae bacterium
GGCCAACACGAGCCTCGGCGACGTGGCGCTCAAGCAGGGCGACATCAAGGCCGCGCTCAAGTTCTACACGGACGCGGCCAAAGGCGCGCAGGCCGACAAGCGGCTCGACCTGATGTGGCCTGCGCAGCGCGGCATCGGCAAGGCGAATTTGACGCTCGCCGCGCAACAGGCGGACGCAGGGAAGCGCGCCAAGCCCTTGCAGGAAGCCTTCGCCGCTTACCGCGCGGCCTTGCAGACCATCGAGACGATCCGGCAGGGTTCTCTGCGCGCAGACGAAGCGCGCACCACTTTCCTCGCCACCACGCGCGACGTGTTCGACGAAGCATCGGGCGCGTTTGCGGCGGCGGCTCTCGCTTCGGCGACGAACAAGTCCGCGCCGCTCGAAGGGCAGTCGCTGGCCTACGCGGCGGAAGCCTTCCGCATCGTCGAACAGGGACGCGCCCGCTCGCTCCTCGACATGCTCAGCGAGACGGGCACGACCATCACCGAAGGCGTCCCCGCCGAACTCCTCCAGCGCAAGCGCGAGAACCTCGAACGCCAGCAGGAGATCGCGCAGCAGATTACGGGCGTGAGCCTGACGGGCGAAGCGCCCACCGAAGGAGTGGATAAACTCGAAGAACAACTCGAAACGCTCTCGGTCGAATACGACAGTCTGGAAAATCAGATCAGGGCGGCCAGCCCGCGCTACGGCGCGTTGACTTCCGCGCAACCCCTGACGCTCGCCGAAGTGCAGCAAAAAGTTCTGGACGGCGACACCGCGCTCCTCGAATACAGTCTCGGTCGCGAACAGTCGTACCTCTGGGCGGTGACGAACACCGGCGTCACGCTCCACCAACTGCCCGCGCGCGACAAGCTCGACGCGATGGCGATGGCCTTGCGCGACCGCATCGTCCCGCAGAGTTTGCGCCGCGCGCTGCTCGACACGGGCACGCCGACGCGCGGCCTGTTGGAGGAACGCGGCCTCGCCCTCTCAAACAATGCGACGACGGCCAACGTGGCCGCGTTCGCCGAAGCCTCGCACGCGCTCTACCAGAATACGGTCGCGCCGGTCGCCGCTACGCTCACGAACAAACGCCTGCTCGTCGTCGCCGACGGCGCGCTCAACTACGTCCCGTTCGAGGCGCTCATCACCGCAACGGGCGCGGGCGGCGACTATTCGACGCTCTCCTATCTCGTCAAGACGAACGAGGTGAGCTACGCGCCGTCCGCGTCGGTCGTCGCGGCCATCAGGCAACAGTCGGAGCGCGGCGCTGCGGCGGCGCAAACGGGCGGCCTGCTCGTCGTCGCCGATCCGGTCTTCGACGCGAAAGACGCGCGCCTGAAAGGGCCGCAGGCGGGCGCTCTGGCTACGGGCGAGGTGCCCGGAGTCAACAGTGCGGTCGCAGACATCACGGGCGCGGCGAGCGCGACGGCCTCGGGCGCCAGCAACTTCAAGCTCGCGCGCCTCAACGGCACGCGCGAAGAGGCACAGCAGATCGCCACGCTCGCGCGCACTTCGGGTCTCAGCCCCGACATCTGGCTCGACCTCGACGCCAACGAAGCACGCGTCAAGGCGACGGACGTGAGCAAGTACCGCATCGTGCACGTCGCCACGCACGGCCTCTTGAACGCGGAGCGCCCGCAGTTCACGGGCGTCGTCCTCTCGCTCGTCGGCAACCGCGAAGGCGACGGCTTCCTGCGCACCGACGAAATCTTCAACCTGCGTCTGGGGTCGCCGCTCGTCATGCTGTCGGCCTGCGAGACGGGACTTGGCCGCGAGCGACGCGGCGAGGGCGTCATCGGTTTAACGCGCGCCTTCATGTACGCGGGCGCGCCCACCGTCGGCGTCAGCCTCTGGTCGGTCTCTGACAAATCAACCGCCGAGTTGATGACAGACTTTTACAAGCGCCTGTTGACCAAGCAGTCGCCCACCCCGCAGGCCGCGATGCGCGCGGCGCAACTCTCGATGATCGCGGGTAAACGCAACAGCGCGCCCTTTTTCTGGGCACCCTTCGTCCTCGTCGGCGATTGGCGCTAACGAACAGGGAAGAATTGAAAGAGCAGCGAGAGCCGCGCGTTGATAAGTACAACGCGCGGCTCTCTTTCGTTGATGCGCCCGTGCGCGGGTGCGCGGGTCGCCTCGGTTGTACGTGCGGCTGAGGTGCGTTAATATCAGGGGCGTTCCCCGCGAGAGCAAATGGATCATTCTTATGTGGAGACAAGTGCGCCAATTTCTGACTGGCGGAGGCGATTCTAAAATGCCGGAGACTTCGCAACAATCAACCAACTTCGCACCCGTGACGGAGGCCGGAGAGCTTGACGAACTGCTCGCGCGCTCGCACGACGAGCCTGTCGTTCTCTTCAAACACAGCACGACCTGCCCCATCAGCGCACGCGCGCACGGCCAGATGAAGCAGCTATCGAACGAAGTGGCCGCGCAGATTTCGCTCCTCGTCGTGCAGCGCGCGCGTGAACTCTCGCGCCGCGTGGCCGAGAGCACGGGCATCCGGCACGAGTCACCGCAGGCGATCATCCTGCGTCACGGTCAGGCCGTCTGGTCGGCCTCTCACTTCGACATCACCACAGAGGCCGTCGAACAGGCCGTGCGGGAAAATGCGTAAAATCGTCCGTTGTTAGTAGTCAGTTGTCCGTTGTGTGAAGTTCACGAGCGACGGGCTAAAGATAAGGCTCTCAAGTTCGGCGAGACAAAAACAACTGGCTACGGACAACTGACAACTGACAGTTTGTTATGAGTGAACTGACGCGTAGGCTGGGGCCGGAGATCGAGCCGCATGAGATCGTGCAGGAGGGCAAGGCGGGCTTGCGCCTCAAGTGGGGCGACGGGCGCGTGTGTGGCTACGGGGCGGCGGCGCTCAGGCGCGTCTGCCCGTGCGCCAAGTGCGTCAACGAGATGACCGGGCAGCGCGTGCTCGATCCGGCGAGCGTCCCCGACGATCTCTCAATCGAGAGCGTGGATATCGTAGGCCGCTACGCGCTCACCTTCCGCTGGAGCGACGGCCACCAGACCGGCATCTACAGCTTTCGTCTCCTACGCGAACTGTGCGAGCAGAATGAGGAAAGTAAATCGTGAATCGTAAATCGTAAATAGATTAAATCCGGTCTCTTTCTATTTGCGATTTACGATTCACGATTCACTAATTATGACTGAGTCGAAGAAAATTCTGGTGGCGGAGGACGACGATCTGGCGCGTGAGTTGATGTGCCGGACGCTGGAGCGGCAGGGCTACGCTGTGACGACCGCCGAAGACGGACTCAAGGCTTACGAACTCGCGCTCGATTTGCGCCCCGATCTGATCATCACGGACGTTTCCATGCCCGGAGCCGACGGCGCGCACTTCGTCCGCCGCGTGCGCGACACCGGTGACTTGAGCGCGACGCCGATCATCGTCACGACCGGGTTCGGCACGGGCAGCGCCACTTACACGCTCTCCATCGGCGCGGACGCCTACGAGCCGAAGCCCGTCAATCCCGTCAGCCTGTTGGAGACGGTGCGCCGCCTGCTCGCTAAAGACGACGGCGGCGGCGCTGCGGCAGGCCAGAGCGGCGACGGCGATTTGCGCTCGGGCGATTTTTAAGAACCAGGGGGTTGGAGATATGCAGGAAGCCATCGGGTGGATCAGTTCGTTGATACTCGTGCTGACCATCGGCAAGCAGGTTTTCAAACAGTGGAAGGAGGGGTCGAGCGAAAACGTCTCGAAGTGGCTATTCATCGGGCAACTGGCCGCCTCCGTCGGCTTCACGATCTACAGTTGGCTCGTCGGCAACTGGGTCTTCGTCGTCACGAACGCCATCATGCTCCTGAACGCGCTCGCGGGTCTTTTCATCGTGCTCCATCACCGCCGGCGCGAGCGCCGGGGCGAGGGCGAGAAGCAAAGTAAACAGAGCGGAGAACTCAAGGCCGAGCGGGCTTGAGCCGGCTTCGCGATCAATAGTAGTTTCAAGTTATGAACGAAAAAGATTTTTTCCACGAACAGCAAGAGACGAAGCGCGCCAACTACAGTTGCCCGCACTGCCGCGTGCGCGAGGATTACGAAGTGCGCTGGCTGCGACGGACGAAGAAGAAGGATTTGCCGCGCGGCGCGAGCGAACAGGATCGCGCGCGATTTCGCAACTCGCGCGACTACATGGTGCGCGTCGACGACGTGCTCTCGTGCAAGAACTGCCGCAAGCGCTTCGACATTCCGAACGCGCAATCGGTCGTTTTCATTTAGTGCAGATCAAAGGAGAAATTATGGAAGAGTTAATCAAACAGGTGAGCCAACGCTCCGGCATCTCGGAAGATCAGGCGCGCAAGGCGGTGGACACCGTGCTCGGCTACATGCGCGACAAACTCCCAGCCTCCGTCTCCGCCCCGATAGACAACCTCATCGGCGGCGGCGCCAACGTCGCGGGCGGCGTGGCCGACACCGCGCAGAACGTGCTCGGCGGCATCGGCGGCATGTTCGGGAAGAAAGATTAACAACCCCGCAAGATCAAAAACCCCCGGCCAGGATGAAAGACTTTTCCAGTAAAAAGCCTTTCATCCTGGCCGGGGGTTTTTGTTTACACCTTGCCGTCACACTTGCGTTGGCTTAGATCAATATTGGTGCTTTCCTTAGAGGTCAATGCTACAATCCCGCCGCCGTGAACCGCAGGCCACGCATTCTCACATGTAGCGAGCCGATTCGCCCAGCCTATAGAAGTTGAGACGCTAAGTTCCACGGCTCAAAATATCTCAACCCGCAGAGATAGACGTGCGCCGGATACCCCTCTTAGACATAGCTGGTGATAGCGATGATAAATGAAAAAATTGAAACGACGCCTGATGGGTTCAGAAAACTACAGCAGGAGACCATCTTTATTGCCTGCTCTCAGGATATCAAGGCGTTACGTTCGGATGTGGAACGGGCAATTACGAACATCATTTATCGCTTGGCGCCCGACTCGGAAATACGCCCTTACTCTTGGGACATTGAGACTAGTGATACAGGATTCGATCAAACGAAATCCATGCAGAAGATGCTCCCACGCCCGAGCGATGAAAAATGTGTGGGCGTTATCTGCTTGATGGCCGAACGCATCGGTCAGCCACTCGAAAATGACTTTCCTCTACACCTGATTCCTAATCTCGAAGCCTGGACAGAGCCGGGGCACAACTACCGTCTGGTTCATCCCTGGCCTCACGACCTTGAAGAACAAAAACGCTTGATACAGAAAGGGTGCTATCCGCTGACCGGGACGGTGTTTGAATTCATTGATGGATACTCGACCAAGTCAGATCAAAAAACACCCGTTAGGTTTTGCCTAATCGCAGACAAGCCGATTGAACCCAACAACCATCAATCGGTGGGGCTAGGCAATTATCGCCTGCGTTCTGAGAAGGCGAAAAGTCTTAATGATGTCGAATTCGATCTCTGGAAGCAAAATGACTACAACCTGCAAACAGCAGCCGTTAAGAATTTTGTCTGCGCTTTAATCAAAAAAGGAATTGATCAAAACGCGCTTCAAGATGGCGAAAAAGTCATTGAAGATGTGAAAAAGTTTGTCGCGCGCGAGATCATTAAAGTAAGTGTTCAAAACACCAATCCCTATAAATTCCTCAATTATTTCGATGTGTTTGATGCTGATGATTTCTGTGGCCGTGAAATCGAGATTAAGCGAGCAGTTCGAGATTTGGAAGCGCGGTTTAACTCTCCGCGCGACCGTAATGTCATTGCCATAGTTGGCCGCAGCGGTGCCGGCAAGTCCTCTTTTTTGCGGGCGGGTCTGATCGCTCGTTTCCAGAAACCCGAATATCGTGGCGACGTGAGATGCGTTGTCTTCCGACCCACAGATTTCCAAAGGCCTGATGGGACGCCGCTCGAAATTATCCGATCCATCTTAGATTTCGTAGAACAGCAAACAGACCTCAGGATTTCTGCTAATCAGCGAAAAGGTGTCTGCGAACAGGGGCCGCGGGCGGCTCAATTAGCAATCGAACTTTTACAGAGTCTGTTGCCCAAGGCGACCAACAAAGGAACCTCCAAGTTGATTTTTGGCGTGGATCAGTTTGAAGAGATTGTTGACTATCTCTCGGATAAACAACAGGAAGCCCATTGGTATCCGATTATCCAGTTTATAGAGGCGGCAGGGCGCAGCCAGGCCATCGGAATCGCCTATACGCTCGAAAGTTCTCGCAAAGACAGCCTGCCAAAACTCGGCCTCCCCGGCGTTTTCACGGAAACCGCCGACGTCGAAATCGATGGCTATTCTTCTGAATTTATTCGCAGCATCATCGAAGAGCCGTTCAAGAAGGCCGGCTACCCGTTGAGCCGGGAAGTCGTGAAAAAAATAGAGGAGAATGTCAACGCCTTAAAGCCCGTAGATGGCCCACGCACGGAAAATTCGATACTGCCGCTGGTGGCACTCATGCTGTCGAACCTCTTCGATAACATGCAAAATACGAGAGACCCGATGACGAATACGGATTCGGTAGAGACGAGCACGGCTGCCTTTGATGAACATGCCGCGCAGAATCCCTCCTTCATCCAACTTGATGAAGTTGAAAACCAACTCAACTTTAACAGCCTCATCGAGGAAAAGGCCAAAACAGCATGGAAAGATGGCACCGGAACAACTTTTGTTGACCCGAGTGCGATTGATTTTTTCTTACAACCTCTGGTGGGCATTGGGGGCATGAACTTTGACCACCTGCAACTGCAAACGATGCAACGCCCGCGCTACTCCGGTGAGCAGAAACTTGCAGAGAGCTTCAAACGCCACCGATTGTTAGTCCCGGCTGCCAGAGGTTTGAGATTGGTGCACCAGGCGGTCATCCGTTATTGGCCGGATGCCCTGAAATGGTTTGAGAATAAAAAGGATTTACTGAAAAAAAAGGCTCTCTTTCGTCTCAAAGCAGGCGAATGGGCTGGCTTGGGGCGACCGACAGATGGCGCTACGATTACCGAAAATAATATTGACGATGCGGCGGAAATTCTTTCCGCCTACCTGAGAGCTTGGGGTTTTAACCAGGATGCCACCGACTCTTTCGACGCTTTGTCTGATGAAGATCAGTTACTTCGCGAATACTGCATGTTTGTATTCCGTCAGAGCAGAACACCGGCCAAGGCGATCCAGTATACGGGTCGGGCAACGGGAACACATGTTTTTCGCGCCGCCCAGTATGGCATGACTGACCTGCTTGAGATTTTCAGACAAGTTGACCCGAGTTGCCTGGAACTACCCACCGTTAAGGACAAGAGTACTCCCCTGCACAGCGCGGCGTGGGCTCATGCCGGCACGGTGGATTACCTCCTCAAGATGGGCGTCAACCCGGCACAAAAAGATGGCAAAGGTTGGCCTCCAATTGCGGCTCCGATTGTGATGGGTCGCATGGATATATTTACCAAACTACTAAAGGCCGCCAATGGTGAAGGTTTAGACGGGCCTGACAACTCTACGATGCTGCACCTGTGCGCTCTTCATGACCGGGTCGAGATGGCTCAAATATTGGTTAATCTTTATGGTTTGGACCCCGCTCAACGCGACAGGGCGCAATTTATGCCTCTTCATCGCGCGGCTGCTGCCGGGCACCTGGAGGCGTTCATGTACTTTGCGCAACTCTCCGATATGACCGCCGTTATTGACGGCGGTTATACGGCTTTGCATCTTGCCGCAAATAATGGACACCCGGCCATTGTTGGTTACCTGCTCAGGGAACCCAAGTTTCGCCAGCACCGCGATGCGGAAAACGATCAAGGCTTTACTGCGCTCCATCTAGCAGCTTTCCATAAGCATCCCGAGGTTGTTCAGCTCTTGCTGCAAGCTTGTGACCCTAATAAACCTGTTGCTGAAACAAGCGCTTCCGGTCAGAAGAGGTGTCCCTTGCATTTGGCATTAATAGAAGAGTCATACACTCCTGATTCCATTTTGGCGACGGTTCAAGCTCTCCTCGACGACTCGCGAATCGATCCAAACGTAGTTGATAGTAATGGCGATACACCTCTCGCGCTGGCGTCGAAACAACGCAAGGTGCAAAAAATTTTGCTTCGCCACCCGCGGCTTAATTCATTTCAGCCGATCTCGAAAAGTGGCGAAACGCCACTGACTATCAGCGCGAAGGTGGGCGACTGGGAAGTCTTTGCCAAGCTACAGGAAGGTTCACCTAAAAAATTAAGCGGCCCGATAGATAATGCAGGAAATACGATGCTCCACTTGCTGAGCGCGAAACATGCGCCGCAAGAACTCATTAAGAGCACCCTTTCAAACGTAGCGAAGGCTGACCTGAACGCCTTGAACAACGAAGGTCTGACGCCGTTGTTAGTCGCCATCGAAGAGAAAAACTGGGCTTTGGTGCGCGAGCTGCTGAACTCACAGGAGATCGAACCTTTACGGCGTGGCACCAAAAAACCATCTGCCTTGATGCTTGCGTTGGTCATGAAGGCAGACAAGGATACGCTCGGCAAGTTAGTCGAGGTGTGTCCCGCCTTGCTGATAGAGAAGGACTGCTTTGGCTGGACGCCCTTACACCATGCAGTAGCAGGCCAACACCTTGATTGGATTGAGTGGCTCAAGGCGGAAGCCGGGGATTCCGCGATACTGTGGGAGCACACGGATCGGTTAGGCCGCCGGCCAATTGATCTGGCTTCTCCATTTTTAAGGGAGAAGCTATCGCTTGATGAAGTGACGAGCGCCTGGCCTAGCCCAAAGTCCTGGGATAGCGACCTCAAGTGGAAGCCGGTTAAAGCGGTGGACAGAGAAGAGTTGATAAAGCACCTCACTCTGGAGGATGAACGATACACCATTGATGACGATGCGGAAATTCATGCCGCTGCGCTCTCCTTCTATAATCCTAAAACAGTTCGGATAGTGCAAATTAAGTCGCCCGCTTGGAATCAACTTGGGCTGAACATCTATTATCTCAAGTACAAACGTAAACTCTATCGTCTGAACGGAGCCTCTCCGCCCATCCATGAAATAAACAGTAAGGTTCCGATTAGGCTGGACGCGGATAATGTATTGAGTTATCTCCGATTTTTCTGCTTTTTTGTGCACGGAGAAGATGGGCCGTTCCTGGTCGCTGAAAGCCTACATCAAGCGGAAATACCTTCGGCGCTGACTGAATCAGAGCGGGATGAGTTGCTAAAGGTTCTGCGTCCGGCCTGCTTCATTGGCTATGATGAAGAGAAAGCCGAATTCATAGCTACGGCCTCAATATATTATTCCAACGCAATTTTTATTGCCGACTTCTCCATCCAACATACCGGAATGATAATAATGATGAATGACCAACCCGTGTTGGCGGATTTGAGCGCTAAAGTTTCCAAGCCTCTTGTGCTCGTTTAATACGGTGTTTGCCATCGCCGAGCGAGCGGGAGGGGATATAACTTAATTTCTTCGCGATTCACAATTCGTCGTAACGCTTGAGCTTGCGATAAAGGGTGGAGAGGTCTATGCCGAGGATGTTGGCGGCGCGCACCTTGTCCTGGTTGACGGAGGCGAGGGTTTCAAGGAGGTGGCGGCGTTCGATTTCGGCGAGCGTGGGGCGGAGGCCGTCAGGGTCGCGCAAGGGGAGATGGTCGCCCGCCGCTTCGCGCACGCGCGGCGGCAGGCTGTCGAGATCGATGTGGTCGCCGCTTAAGGTGAAGGCGCGTTCGACGGCGTTCTGCAATTCGCGGACGTTGCCCGGCCAGCGGTAGTTGATGAGCGCGGACATGGCTGCGGGTTGGATGGGTTTTTCCGCCTGCGCCTGTTCGCGCGCCGTGTGCGTGATGAAATGGCGGACGAGGAGCGGGATGTCTTCGCGCCGTTCGCGCAGGGGCGGCAGGTGAATCTCGATCACGTTCAGACGATAGTACAAGTCTTCGCGGAAGCGACCTGCGCCGACCTCCTTTTCCAGATCACGATTCGTCGCGCAGATGATGCGCGCGTCGAAGGCGACGGGCGCGGTCGCGCCGACGGGCAACACCTCGTGCTCCTGCACGGCGCGCAGAAGTTTGACCTGCATGGCGGGGCTAATCTCGCCGATCTCGTCGAGGAAGACCGTGCCGCCTTCCGCCGCGCGCAGGAGGCCGGGCTTGTTCGCGTGTGCGCCGGTGAACGCGCCTTTGGTGTGGCCGAAGAGTTCGGATTCGAGGAGCGTTTCGGGGAGCGCGCCGCAGTTGATGGCGACGAAGGGGCGTTCGGCGCGCGGGCTGTGATGGTGGATAGCGCGTGCGATCAGTTCCTTGCCCGTGCCCGATTCGCCCTCGACGAGAATGTTGGTCGTCGTCGCCGCCACTTTTTCGACGAGGCGAAAGACGGATTGCAAAACCTCGGACGTGCCGATGATCTCGGAGAAACTATAGCGGCGTTCGAGTTCGCGCCGCAGCGCGCGGTTCTCGCTGAAGAGTTCGCGCTGGCGTATGGCGTTCTTGACGGACTGCAACAAATCTTCGTTGACGAAGGGTTTGGTGACGTAATCGTAAGCGCCTTTGCGCAGGGCGGCGATGGCCGAATCGACGGACGAGTAAGCGGTCATCACGATGACGAGGGCTTCGCCGTCAATGTCCTTGATGCGGTCGAGCAGCGCGAGGCCGTCCATGCCCGCCATGCGAATGTCCGTAAGCGTGACGGCGACATCTTCGGCGGCAAAACGTTCGAGTGCTTCCTCTGCGCTCGACACGGCCGCGACGCGATAGCCCGCCTCTTCTAATAAGCCCGACAGGATGACGCGCATCAGTTCTTCGTCTTCGGCAATGAGTATGAGCGGAGATGTGTTCATAAAGTTGTGGCTTTCGCTTCGGCCATACGTTTGAACTGCGCATTGTGTCGGAGCAGAAAACTTGTCATGTAGTTTTCGAGAAAAAGCGCGTCGGCAATGCGCCCGAAAAGGCCGAGGGGCGAGGCATAATCAACGTCGTCAATCATGCGCGTACCGCCGTCAGAAGTCGAGAAAAGGTGAGTGTGCCGCCAGCGGGCGAACGCGCCGCGCTGCATCTCGTCAACGAACAGGCGCGGGCGTTCATAAGCCACGATCTTCGATGTGAGTCGCTGGCGCACGCCGAAATGCACGGCCTCCCACGTGACCGTATCGCCGAATCCCATCTGCCCCGTCGTCACACCGGCGACGGCGCGCCCGTGTCCCGCCGCTTCGTGCATCTGGACGTTCAGACAGAGATCGAAACAAATCTCGACGGGCGCGGCGACGAATGTTTCCAGATGAATCTTCGGCATTATTTTTCTTAATGGGCGTCGGGTGCGACCGGCAAAGCGATGCGGACGGTCGTGCCGCGAACGGCATCGGCGTCTGGTGCGACTTCAATCGTGCCGCCGTGCGCCGTGATGATGCCGTAGCAGACGGCGAGGCCGAGTCCCGTGCCCGTGCCCGCAGGCTTGGTGGTGAAGAACGGATCGAAGATGTGCGCGCGGTGTTCGGCGGCGATGCCCGCGCCGTTGTCCGCGATCTCGATTAAGAGTTCCTGCGTGTTGCGTCGGTAAGCGGTGCTGACGCGGATACGCCCGCCTGCGGGCATAGCATCGCGCGCGTTGAGCAATAAGTTCAGGAAGACCTGTTGCAGTTGATCCGTGTCGGCGGAGACGAGCGGGGCGGAATCGTCATAGTCGGTCGTCAGGTCGAGGCGTTTGAAATCCTTGTCGAAGGAGGCGAGGCGGATGCTGGCATCGAGCGCGCGGCGCACGTCGAGCGGGGCGCGCGTCGGGGGGCGCGTGCGCGCGAAGTCCATCATGTCGCGCAGGACTTGCGTGATGCGCGCGATCTGCGTGGAGATGAGGCGCAGCATCTCGCGCGTCTCGGCGCGCTGAGCGTCGGCGTCGTTTGCCGCAGTAGCAGCAGCGGCGGCGCGCGTTTGCAGGATTTGGATGAGCGAGGAGATGGAGGCGAGCGGGTTGTTGACTTCGTGCGCGACGCCTGCGGCGAGCGTTCCGGCGGCGGCGAGTTTTTCGGTGCGGACGAGTTGCTCGCCGAGCGCGCGCAGGTGTTCGATGTCGCTCGCCATCTTGCGGCTCATCTCGTTGAAGGAGGCGGCGAGGAGGCCGACCTCGTCGTTCGTGCTCCCGATGCGAACCTGCGTTCCGTATGCTCCGCCCGACACCTTGACCGCCGCCTCCGTCAGACGACGCAGCGGGCGCGAGATGATGCGTATGACGAGCGCCACGAGGATCAGGTTCGGCACGAGCGCGCTGACGATGCTGAAGACGAGATAACGACGCCACGCTTCTTCCGTCGCCGCGCCGAAACTCCACCAGACAATCGGGATTTGCATCGCCAAAAAACTGAGCACGGCGACCGCCGCAATCGAGAGCGCGACCTTGTAGGCGATGGGAAAGAGCCGGAATTGATCGAGCGCGGATTGCAGCGAGAAGAGTTTGAAGTTCGAGATGGCGTAGGCGTAGACGAGCACGCCGGGGAGGACGAAGACCGCGCCGTAGGGCAAGAGCGCATAGACGCCGACGAGCGGGAGCGCGATGGTTGCGAGCGTCGTGAGCGCGCCCGTCAGCGCGAGCGCCCAGAGGATCGCGCCGAGTTGTTGTCCCCAGAGTTCGCTGCGATAGCGGCGAAACTTTTTGTAAAGGAGCGCAAAGCCGTAGCCGAAGAGGAAATAGATGTAGAGGCCGAAGGCGTAGGCGAGCGGGCGGAGTTCGACGTTGAAGCGCCCGCCCGAGAAACTCGCTTCCTGCCACATCAAACCGGCGAGCGTGGCCGGGATGAAGACCGCGCCCGGCGCAAAGAGCACGGCGGCACGCCGGTAGGGCACCCGCCTGTTTTCGGGAAAGAGCCACGCGAAGACGACGAGCGAATATTGCAGGACGAGCGCGATGATGAAACTGGCGTTCGCCCACCACACGGCGGAAGCCCCGGCGCGCCCGCTGAACTCCCACAACACGATGTCCTTCACCGTCCAGAGCGCGAGGCAGAGCACGAAGGCGGCGAAGGTTTGATGCGTGCGGCTGCGCGGCGCGGCGACGAAGACGTAGAAGCCGAGCAGCACGAGCAGGAAGAGCGAGAGCAGGAGAAGGAGCAGCAGCATGGGAAAGCTGTCAGCCGTCCGTTGTCCTTAACCAGTTGTTCTTCGTCTGTCGGTAGTTGATCAACTCCGTCTTTAGCAACTTAGCTGATAACCACATGCAACGGACAACTGACTACGGACAACGGACAGCTTTTTAGAGGTTCGGGCTGAGAATCAGGGCGGTGATGGTTAAGACCACGCCGCACGCGAGCGGCCAGAAATGGCGCGCGTCAATCATACCACCGCGCGCCATGAGACGGTGAAGCAGCGTGAATAGTAAGAAGCCGACCATGCCGATGGGAAGGGCAATGAACGCGCCGAACAGCGAGCCGATGCCGAAGAACAGGACGCCGCCCGCTGCGCCTGTGGTCAGCCCCCACAACGCCCCCAGTCCGGTCGCGCAGGCGCACATCCGGTGCCACGACGCGCGTTCGTAGCCATCAATGCGGTTGCCCACCACCGCGCCCATCTTCCAGCCCATCACACAACAGGTCATATTCATCGCCAGGAGAAGAATGGGAAACAGCGATTGTTCAAAGCCCGTGCCGCCCGCGTGAAAGCCGTAATTGAACATGCGGTAAAAGATGGCCGCCGGAACGAATGCGCCGAGCAAGAGACCGAAGCCAGCGAAAGCCTCGCGCGTCGCCCAGGGTCGGCGCATCAAGCGCAACTGCTCCTCTTCGCGTGCGTTGCGGAAAAGAAACGCGTGGCGCTCGGCCTCCGCGTTCCAGAGCGAGAGCCAGTTCAGCCGTGCGCGCGGATCGTCTGCGTGTGCGGGAGGTGCGGTTGCGAGTTCGTTTGCGGGATGGAAGTTGTACATGGCTCGTCTTCCCGGGCGACGTTGCCCGTCCTGTTTTGTTGAACGAGGGATGCAGGCGCGACTTGCGGCGCGGGAGATTCGGTCTGGTGCCGGAGACGCGCGCAGGCAGCGTCGAGAAGCCGCGCGACGCTCGTGGCCGCGCTCGCGTCTTCGAGCAGCGAGAGCAGATCAATCGCGCGCGCGTAGGCTTCGAGCAGCGCGGCACGGAGCGCGCGCGTCGCGTGGGCGGCGTCCGTCGCGGTCGGATGCGTTCTTTCAAAGACCTCGCGCAACTCTGCGAGGGCGTGCAAAAGTTCGAGACGCGACTCGGCCTGATGCGCCTTGAGACGCGCGACGTGTCGCCGCCGGTGGCAGCGTGCGGCGATGTGCAGATCGTCGCCCACGCGCCCGGCAAGGCGGCACAACTCGGTCTCGCCGGGCGCGGGCGACGTCTCTTCATAGATGTTTTCGACGGCCAGCGCGAGGCCGGCATGTCGTTCGACCGCCGAGATGCTCGTGCGCACCGCGTCGCGCGTCGCAACGCAAGTCGCGCCGTAAACTTCATGCGCGAGGTCTTCGGTTCGATACAGGGCGGAGAGCAGCGCGCGGCGCGCGTCGTCGATAATAATTTCGCGGGACGAAGAGGCCACGCGTTCGGCTGCCTTGAGTTCGCGCCGCCCGAATTTTTTCCGAACGAGCGGACTGGAAAGCAGCGTGAGCGGCCAGACGAGCGCGGCGCGCGTCGCGTTGAATAGAGCGCGCGTGCGCGCGACGCCGGCGGGACGATTGATAAAATCGGCGACGCCGAAAGGGGCTGCTGCGGCGAGGTAGATGATGATGAGTTCGCTCAAACGCATGACGCGATCCGATAGGGCAACGGATATGCCACCGCGTCGCCGGACGCACACGAAGGCTGTGCGTAGTGAGTCATCCATTCAGAACACAGAGGTTAGGTGTTTTTGCGAAGGCGGGGCGGCACGGCACGAGGGACGTGTGAGCAGGCGTCGGCTTGGCAAAGCGCGCAGGACGGGTTGACGCGTTGGCATTCTGCAAAGCGTGCGGGGCGTGCAGGAGGAGTGCATCAAAGCGTATCAGAAAAAGGCGCGAATGGGATAAGAGTGGACGATTGAGAAACTATCCGGTGCGCACGGCCTCGCGGTCGAAGTGTCACGCGAACGTTGCGCGATTGTGAAGCGCATGTAAAGTGCGTTTGAAAGGCTGGAAAATTGCGCGCTTCGTTTCTCGCCGGGCGCGTGCGCGGAGGCTTTCCCCGCGCGTCGAAAGTTGTGGCCTTCAATTTGCTTCTCTTGCGAGCAAGTTCCGGCGGCGTGCAGCAGGCGCGCACAACAAATTGGAACTTTTTAGACGCTTTTAGCGTCTTATAGTAACGAAAGAAATAAACGACAAGCAGGTAGCGCAATCATGACGACGAATAAATCTATCAAGATCATCAAACGTGGGGAACGAGCCGCGCAGGAAGCCGCAGCCGTCGCCGCAAGCAACGAGCAAAAGAAGACGGCGCACGAGGCCGCGCGCGACGTGGTGGCGACCGTCTCCGAGTGGGTGAACGAGTTCCAGCAGAAGCGCCGCACCGAAACATCGCACGCCTTGAAGACCCTCTTCGGCGAAACGACGCCGCAGCCGAGCAAGGCATAAATTTCCGACAACCGGAGCAACTCTCTTGCGCCCTGTCGTCTCAGTGGAGACGACAGGGCGCAAACTGTTTGGCGGCCTCCCTACGCCCGTGCCGCGCGCTACTTCTCCGAAGGCGACTCGCGACCAAAAATAAAAGAGACGTTCCCCTGCCGCCCGCTATTGACACGAAACTGAGGCGCGCGTAGCATCCCGCCACACTCACGAAAAGAGGCTTGCTCAAACGCCATGTCATCAAACTCAAAGAAGCCTTCGAAGAAGCGCAGCACACGCACGCTCTACGACACGATCCGCAAGCCCCTCGCACCGCCCGGTCACCCGCTCACACGCGCCAAGCCGGAGGAACGCGCGCACCCCGCCGAGCGCAAAGTCAAACACAAACGGCGCGCCA
>DASQDV010000258.1:0-7403 GCA_035633995.1 Pyrinomonadaceae bacterium
CGCCCGCCGCTTCTCCGCCCTTCGTCTCAACGGAAGTTGAGAGCGGAAACTGCCGGACGAGCAGACCCGCAACGGCGACGAGCGCGGCGGAGGCTGCGAAGACCGCGCGCCAACCAATGCGCCCCGCGAGCCACGCGCCCAGCGGCACGCCGACGACGGGCGCGAGAAAATAGGCGACGGCCACGCCGCTCATCTGCTTGCCGCGCCGCGCGTAAGTGGAAGCGTCTGCGAGCGCGGCGATGACGAGCGCGCTGACGAGACCGCCCGCGAGTCCGGCGAGGGCGCGCGCCGTCCAGAACAGTGCGACGTGCGGCGCGATGGCCGCGAGCGCGTTCGCCGCGACGAAGATTCCGGCGGCGGCGGGCAACCAACGGACGGGACGCACGCGCCCCGCGCGCCTGCCGAGCAAGAGTGCGACCGCCGCCGCCGCCATCGCGTAGACCATCACGCTCGCCGCCACGCTCGTCTTCGCGCTGTTCAACCCGGCGGCGATCTGCGGCGTGATCGCGCCGACGACCTGCGAATCAACCAGCGCGACGAACATCAACAGGCACGCGCACACGGCGGCCAGTCGCGCCGAAGGTTGCGGGGAAGCGTCGTCTTCGTAAACAGTCGTTGACATAACGAGCGCGGCTGAATGATCCGTGTGTCTATAGAAGTCCGGGTAGAACTGCGAAACAGAACTTTTCGAGGTTATCTCGCATCTTCGCCTGCGCCCCGCCCCTTGTCAACTTCAACTTTTGCGAAGCCCTCAGTGCCGTCGCCGCGCGCCACCGGAACGACCGTCTAAATCTGACGCGCGCCACCAGCCCGTGCATGTGCGCCGCGAGAAGTTATAATCGACGGCCTTAGCTCGAAGCTCGCAACCCTGGAAGCAAGACCTTCTTTTGACGCGTATGGGGAGAACGATTCGCTGGCGTCTCGGCGTGCTGGCGGCCATCGCGATGACGCTGCTGGCGCTTGTCCCGCAGGCGCACCTCTGGCGCGCGCGCGGGCTTGCGGCGTGGCACGGCGCATACGCCTCTTTTGACGGCGACGAGACGGCCTACGCAGCCTATCTCGCCGCGCTCATCGAAGGCCGCCCGCGCCTGAACGACCCTTACACGGGCATTGACGATTCGAACGCGACGCCGCTCGCCGAGTCGCTCTTTTCCATCCAGTTCGTTCCCGCTTACGCGCTCGCGCTTCCCGCACGCGCGCTCGGACTCCGTGCCCCGACAGTCTTCATCGCGCTCAGCCCCCTCGTCGCCTTCGCCTCGACGCTCGCACTCTTCTGGCTGCTCACGCTGCTCATCAACGATGAACGACTCGCGGCGTGCGCGGCGATCATCGTCCTGTGTCTCGGCACGCTCGCTTCGGGACAGGTCAATCTTGTGTCGCTCGTCCAATTGCGCCCGGCTCACGCTTACCTGCCTTTCCTGCGCCGCTACGTCCCCGCGCTGCCCTTCCCTTTTCTCTTTCTCTTTTGCGCGTTGCTCTGGCGTGCGCTTCGCCGTAGCAACGAGCGCCGCGCAGCATACGCGTATGCTGTTGCGGCGGGTGCGACGTTCGCGCTGCTCGTCTATTCCTACTTTTACCTCTGGACGACCGCCGCCGCGTGGCTCGCCGCGCTTGCGCTCGTCTGGCTCGCCGCCGCGCGCAGGGAGCGCGACGCGGCGACGCAGCAGCGGCACGCGCCGAAAGTTTTCCTCACGACCGCCGCGCTCGCCCTGCTGTCGCTCGTGCCGTATGCGCTGCTCGTCGCGCGCCGCGCCGCGACGATGGACAAGGTGCAGGTCTTGAAGTTCACGCACGCGCCCGATCTCTTTCGCGCGCCGGAGATCATCGCGCTCGCCGCGCTCGCCGCGCTCGCCGCCGGAGTGTGGCTGAAACGTCTCGAAGCGCGCGACGCTCCCGTCCTCTTCGCCGCCTCGTTCGCGCTCACGCCCTTCGTCGTCTTCAACCAGCAGATTATCACCGGGCGTTCGCTTCAACCCGTCCATTACGAAGATTACGTCCTGAACTATCTCGCGCTCCTCGCGCTCACGCTTGCCCTCGCCCTCTGCGTCCGGCGTCGTGACGCAAGTGAACGAGCGACCGTGCCCCGCCGTGCCGTCTGGATGTTCCTGTGCGTCGCGCTTGCGGCCTATGGTTGGGCGACGTTCGAGTTGATCGCCACGACGCGCAGGTTCTCGCCCGTCAACGCGGCGCGCGATGAACAGGCGCGGGTCGCCTCTCGCCTCTCCGAGTTGGCGCACGCACCGGCGACGAACGACCCGCAGCTTTCGCGCCGCCCCGTCGTCCTCACCGAGAACCTGATGCTGGCCGACAACCTGCCGGTCTTCGCGCCGCGCGCCTCCGTCCTCTGGTCGCCGCATACGCACGTCAATTCAGGACTCACGGCAGACGAGCACAGAGAGCGTATGTATCAATTTTTTTATTACACGGGTGTTGTGCCGGAAAACTTTCACGCCTACCTGCGCGCCAACCCGCTCATCATCTACAAACTCTTCGGCGCAGAACACGTCCTGCCCCGCCTGACGACCGACTATGCGCCGCTCTCCGATGAAGAGATAAATCGTGAGGGGCGCGCTTACGCGGCCTATGTCGCCGCCTTCACGCGCGAGCAGGCCGCGCGTCCCGCGCTCTCCTTCGTCATCACCTCGCGGGACAGCCCCGCCGACTTTTCCAAACTTGATCGCTGGTACGAGCGCGACGCGGGCGTGTCGCTCGCCAATTACACCATCTATCGCGTGCGTCTGCGCCCTTGAAGGCTTGCCGGATGCGAGTTGTAAATTTTAGTATCTGGCGTTCTCTTAAAAATCATCCGCCGTTTCGGTCGCAGCCCGTGCGCCGTCGCCGCCGCTCTCTATGACCAATCCGCTTGAACGCGAAACGCCCGTTCGCTGGCGTTGGGGCTGGCTCGCCGCGCTGGCGTTGATGCTGCTCTCGCTCATTCCGCAGGCGCATCTCTGCTACACACGCGGGCACGACTGGAACGGCTCGTTCGCCCATTTTTACAGCGACGAACCGGCCTACGCCGCCTACCTCAACGCGCTCATCGACGGTCGCCCGCGCCGCAACGACCCTTACACAGGCAACGACGACGCACCGGGCGCGCCTCTGGCCGAATCGCTTTTCTCGATCCAGTTCATCCCCCCCTACATGCTCTCGATTCCGGCGCGCGCTCTGGGTCTGACGACCTCGACGATGTTCATCCTGCTGATGCCGCTGGTCGCAGGCGCGTCCGCGCTCGCCATCTTCTGGCTGGTCTCGATGGTCACGCGTGACGAACGAATCGCCGCCGCCGCCGTGCCGCTGGTGTTATGCCTGGGCATACTCGTCTCCGGTCAGGGTGTGATTGTGAAGTTTCTGGGAATGCAGCCGGCTTACGTCTTCCTGCCATTCCTGCGCCGCTACGTGCCGAGCGTCCCCTTCGTCTTCTTCTTTTTCTTCTGCGGCTTCCTCTGGCGTGCGCTTGTTTCACACACGCGCTGCGCGCGCCTCGTCTCCGCACTGGCGGCGGGCGTGCTGTTCGCGGCGATGGTTTATTCCTATTTTTACCACTGGACGATGGCCGCCGCGCTCGTCGGCTCGCTCGCACTCCTCTGGCTGCTCGCGCGCCCCGCCGACTGGCGACGCGCGCTCGAACCTTTCGCGCTCATGTCTCTCTGCGCCGTCGTCTCGCTCGTGCCCTATTTTCTATTGCTCTCGCGCCGCGCGCCGACGATGGACGCGGTGCAGGCGTTGACTTACTCGCGCGCGCCCGACCTGTGGCGCGGCGTCCTTTTGCTCGACGCGCTCGTTCTCGTCGCGCTCGCCTTCGGCGCGTGGCGGCGCTGGCTGAACTGGCGCGCGCCCGCCGTCGTCTTCGACGGCGCGCTCGCCCTCTCCGTGCTCGTCGTCTTCAACCAGCAGATCATCACGGGGCGCTCGCTCCAGCCGATGCACTACGAGCAGTACATCGGCAACTATGTCGCGCTGCTGGCGGCGGCGCTCGCGGCGGGCTTGCTCTGGCAGGGACGGCGAACTCTAAAGAGCGCGGCGAGCGAAAGCGTCGGGGGAATAACTGCGCGGCGTCTGCTTCCGCATCGCGTCTGGGTGCCCGTTGCGCTCTCGGCGCTCCTGTGGGGCGCGTGCGAAACTTTGTTCATCACGCGCCGCACCTCGCCGGGCAACCAGTACAAAGACGAATGGGCGCAGGTCGCGCTGCGTTTGAAAGAGATGTCGCGGGCAGAAGGAGGCGAGCCGCATCCGGTCGTCTTCCACCCGAACGTCTATTTGATCGACAACCTGCCGACCTACGTGCCGCACGCGACCGTGTGGGCGCCGCACATGTTCGTCTTCTCCAACGTCTCGGTCGCGGAAAACAAGGAACGCTTTTTCAAGTACCTCTACTATTCGGGCGTTGGGGCGCAGGACTTTGAGACCATCTACCGGCAGCAGGGCTACATCTATTTCGCCATCTTCGGCTGGCACCGCGCCAACCCGCGCCTGACCGTCAACTACCAACCCATCACGCAGGCCGAAATAGACGCCGAGAAGAACAACTACGCCGACTTTCACGCCTCCTTCGACCGCGCGCGCGCCGCCTCGCCGCTCGTCTCTTACGTCGTCGCGCATGCCGAGCAGCCTTTCAACTTCGCGCCGCTCGACCGCTGGTACACGCGCGACGCGGGCGAGCGCGTAGGCCGCCAGATCATCTACCGCGTCAGGTTGCGCGACTAACGTGCGCGCGCTGTGTGCAGCTTTTGCGGGCGCGTAGAAACAATGCAGGAAATTGACAAACGACCGACAAAATTCGGGCGTAGTTTCTCCGGCAGAAGGAGAAATTTTCATGTCAACTAAACCGAAAGTCGAAACCCAACCGATGCCGATCAACATCGGCATCGAGGAACAGGACAGGCAACAGATCGCCACAGGCTTGTCGCGCCTCTTAGCAGATACTTTTACGCTCTACTTAAAGACGCACAATTTTCACTGGAACGTCACGGGGCCGATGTTCCAGACGCTTCACCTGATGTTCGAGGAGCAATACAACGAACTGTGGACGGCAAACGATCTCATCGCCGAACGCATTCGCGCGCTCGGCGTCTTCGCGCCCGCCACCTACAAGGAGTTTGCGCGGCTCACCGCCATCGCGGAAGAAGACGGCGTGCCCGCCGCGACGCAGATGATCCGCCTGCTCGTCGAAGGCCACGAGACAGCCGCGCGCACCGCGCGCTCCGTCATCACGATTGCCGAAGAAGCCAAAGACGCGCCGACCGCCGACCTGCTCACCGCGCGCCTGCAAGTCCACGAAAAGACCGCGTGGATGCTCCGCAGCCTGCTGGCAGAGGAGAGACCAAACGCCGCCGCCGCCTCGGCACAGGGCGCGTAAGCAAGGCAAGAGACAAATTTAGTCTCCATCTAATTGAGGCCGTTTCGCTGACCAGGACGTTTAGCGAAACGGCCTCAATCTTTCCTTATGCTCCGGCGGCGTCGCGAACACGGAAGCGCGACAGCTTACTTGCGGCTCTTCGCCAGCTTGTTCAACTTCGCCTGTGCTTCATCACACCAGTCGAGGAGCGCCTGACTGACGTGCTGCCCGTAACGGACGGTCAAGAGCCAGTACGGCAAGTTGGGGTTGTCGGCATACTCCGCCTTGATCTCCTTCTCGATAGCCTTATACCTTTCGAGCAACCCGCGCTGGAGTTCCCTGTACTGCTCTATGTGGCTGATGTTGGTATCGAACGGAACTTCCTCCCCGAAGAACAGCTTCAGGAGTAGCTCATTGCGATCTACTTTCGGCGTCACATTCTCGGCCAGCCAGCGCTGCAACTCCTTGCGTCCCCGATCCGTCAGCGCGTAGACGTGACGGTCGGGCTTGCCCTCGCCCTTCTCGACAGTTTTCGTCACCAGCTTTTCGGCCACGAGGCTTTTGAGGATCGGGTATATCTGCCCGTAGCTCTCCGTCCAGAAGTTACTGATGCTTTCGCCGACGCGCTTCTTGATGTCGTAGCCGGACATCGGGGCGATGCTCAACATCCCCAGCACCGCATACCTGCTTTTCGTCTCTCTCATATATTGACATTGTATATATCTAAATGATATATAACTCCTTAACCGTTCGATGATCTTAAGTCACCGGCGAAGTTTTGCACAGAGGAGAAACTACAATGGTCGAAATCTTCCGCACAGTACTGGCGATTCACATCATCTGCGGCGGCATCGCGTTATTTGTCGCGCCGGGCGCGATGCTCACACGCAAGGGAGGTCTGTGGCACAGGCGTTGGGGGAAAGTTTACTTCTGGGCTATGGCGATTGTTGCCATCACCGCTCTGGCGCTGTCGCTGCTCCGCCCCGGCCTCTTTCTCTTCCTCGTCGCCGTGTTCAGCTTTTACCTCGCGTTCACCGGCTACAGGGTGCTCTACCGCAAAACGCCTCAACAGCCCGCTAACTTTTTGGACTGGGGTGGGGCGGCATTGATGCTGCTCGGCGGTGTGGGCTTGGTCGGTTACGGTGTTTACTCGCTTCAGACTTCGACGTTTGGGCTGGTCCCCGTCATCTTCGGCAGCATCGGCCTGCTGGTGGCGGCTATAGACGTTCGCGCCTTTCTACGCCCTTCGGACGACAAGCGCGCGTGGTGGTTCACGCATATGAATAGAATGCTGGGGGCTTACATCGCAACTGTTTCCGCCTTCTCGGCTGTCAACTTCATGTTCCTGCCGCCGCTCGTGCGTTGGCTATGGCCGACCGTGATCGGCCTGGCCGGTAGCTTCATCTGGGCGCGCCATTACCGCAGGAAGTTCTCCGGCGTCGTGGCGGGAAGCAAGGCAGTCGTACAGAAACACTCCGCGCAGCACGTCTAACGCCGGATGCCCCGCAGAGCGCCGACTCAATCTACCGGCTCGTTCGCTTCGCCTTCGCTCACGAGTTTGCTCACCGCATCGAGCGTGTCTATCTCGTCAACCGTCTTGTCGTCGCGCAGGCGCAGGATGCGCGGGAAGCGCAGGGCGTAGCCGCTCTTGTGCCGCTTGGACACCTGCACGCGGTCGAAGGTGACTTCGAGAATTATCTTCGGCTCGACCGTGCGCACGCGCCCGTGCGCGAACTCCTGCAAGGTGTGCGCGCGAAACCACTCGGTCAGTTCCGCCAGTTCCGCATCCGTCAAACCCGAATAGGCTTTGCCCACATTCAAAAGCTCCGCATCGTCAGCCGAACGCCTGACGGCGAACGTGTAATCCGACAGGAGATTGCGCCGTTTGCCGTGCCCGACTTCGACCGCCGTGACGACGACATCGAGCGTGGCGAGCGCGCGCTTCAACTTCAGCCACTCGCGCCCGCGCTTGCCCGGCTTGTAAGAGGAACGCGGGTCTTTGATCATCAAGCCCTCGTTGCCGCGCCCGCGCGCCGCGTCGAACTCTGCGTCGAGCAGCGCAACG
>DASQDV010000259.1:0-2544 GCA_035633995.1 Pyrinomonadaceae bacterium
AGGCGACGATACGACGGCGAAACTCGCCGCGCGCTGCGGTGCCGCCGAGCGCGGCGTGCGCATACTCTGCGATTACCTGACTGTCTCGCAGTTTCTCGGCAAGCGCGCGGACGGCGGCTACAGCCTGACGCAGGAGTCTGCGCTGTTTCTCGACCGCCGCTCGCCCGCCTACGTCGGCGGCATCGCGGAGTTTCTCTCCGGCGCGCATCTCGGCAACGCCTTTCAGCGTTTTACCGAGAGTGTACGCAAAGGCGGCACGGTGTTGGAGGCCGAAGGCTCGATGACGGCGGATCATCCGATGTGGGAAGACTTCGCGCGCGGCATGGCCTCGATCATGCGCCCGTCGGCGTGGCAGATTGCGGAGACGGTGGGAGTGGCGGAGATGGGCGAGTGCAAGATTCTAGACGTGGCCGCCGGTCACGGCATCTTCGGCATCACGCTTGCCGAGCGCAATCCGCAGGCCGAAGTTTACGCGGTTGACTGGCAGAACGTGCTCCGGATAGCGCAGCAGAACGCGGAGGCGGCAGGACTGGGCGCGCGTTATCATCTGATTCCCGGCAGCGCGTTTGAGGTGGATTTCGGCACGGGTTACGATCTGGTGCTTCTGACCAACTTCTTTCACCACTTCGACCCGCCGACCTGCGAGACGCTGATGCGTAAAGCGCACGCCGCGCTCAAAGAGGGCGGGCGCGCCGTGACGCTCGAATTCGTGCCGAACGACGACCGTGTGACGCCGCCCGCCGAAGCCTCTTTCGCGCTCGTCATGCTCGGCACAACGCCCGCCGGAGACGCCTACACGTTCGCGGAGTTCGAGCGTATGTTTCAAAACGCGGGCTTCTCGCGCAGCGTCTCGCACCAGACGATGCCCGGCCACATCATCGTGTCGTACAAAGAGTAAGCAGTAAGCGGTAATAAGAGATGGATTGAGGATTGATGATAATGAACAGCATTCAAAGAACAGCAGGGTTAAGAATCGTCGTGGCGGTGCTGGTGACGGTTGTGGGCAGCATGCTGCTCACGGCTCACGGCTCACGGCTCGCTGTCTCCGCGTCCGATCCGGGCAGCGGCGACTGGCCGATGTGGGGCGGCACGCCCGACCGCAACATGGTCTCGAACATGAAAGGCATCCCCGCCAGTTGGGACGTGCTGAAGAAAACCAACGTCAAGTGGGCGACTGCGCTCGGCTCGCAGACTTACGGCAATCCGGTCGTCGCGGGCGGGCAGGTGTATGTCGGCACGAACAACGAAGCGCCGCGCGACCCGAAAGTCAAAGGCGACAAGGGCATCCTGATGGCCTTCCGCGAATCGGACGGCGAGTTTTTGTGGCAGGCCGTGACGGACAAACTCGCGGCGGGGCGCGTCAACGATTGGCCGTATCAGGGCATCTGCTCGTCGCCTCTGGTTGAAGATAAAATTCTCTACTACGTGACGAACCGGGGCGAAGTCGTCGCGCTCGACACCGAAGGGTTCCGCGACAAAGAGAACGACGGCGTCGTCAAAGATGAAAAGCTGAACGGCGAAAAGGATGCCGACATCATCTGGAAATTCGACATGATGGAGGAGGTCGGCGCGTTTCCGCACAACATGTCGAACTCCTCGCCCGTCTCCTTCGGCGAACTCATCTACGTCAGCACCTCGAACGGGCAGGACGAGAGCCACGTCAACATCCCCTCGCCGAAAGCCCCGGCCATCATCGCCCTGAACAAGAAGACGGGCAAACTCGTCTGGGAAGACAATTCCGTATTCGACAAAATCCTGCACGGCCAGTGGTCTTCGCCGACGGTGGCGAAACTCGGCGGCGTGGATCAGGTCGTCTTCGCGCAGGGCGACGGCTGGATACGCGGCTACGAGGCGCTGACGGGCAAGAAGCTCTGGGAGTTCGACACGAACCCCAAAGACTCCGTCTGGCCGAAGACGCGCAACGAAGTGATCTCCACGCCCGTCGCCTACGAAGACAAAATCTACATCTCGAACGGCCAAGACCCCGAACACGGCGAAGGCGTCGGTCATCTCTATTGCATCGACCCCTCGAAGCGCGGCGACATCACGAAGACCGGACTCGTCTGGCACTACGACAAAATTCGCCGCTCCGTCTCCACGCCCGCCATCCGCGACGGCATCATTTATCAGGCCGACTTCAGCGGCTTCCTCCACGCGCTTGACGCGAAGACCGGTCAAGTCTATTGGACGCACGACGTGTTCGCCGCCGTCTGGGGTTCGCCCATCAGCATCGACGGCAGGATTTATCTCGGCGACGAAGACGGCGACATAGTGATCTTGCAGGAAGGCAAAACGAAGAAGGTCATCGCCGAGATCAACATGGCGAGCAGCGTCTACTCGACGCCCGTGCCCGCCAACGGCACACTCTTCATCGCCAACCGCAATCAACTCTACGCCCTCTCCGAGCAGAAGGCCGCCGCCCCGGCAACTCCGGCGAAGACACCCGAACCGCCGAAGAAGCCTTAATTGATTACAACTCTCTGCGCCCCCTCTGTGTCCTCTGTGTCTGCGGTGGTGAATGCTTCTTAAAGACATTCACCACCG
>DASQDV010000260.1:0-6265 GCA_035633995.1 Pyrinomonadaceae bacterium
CGAGACCGAGTTGCCGCTCGACGGCGCGCAGGCGCGCAGACTGTTCGCCGATGGCGCGTTCGAGTTGATCGAGCCGCGCGAGCAGTTGGCGGTTCGTGTCAGCCGCGTTGTCGTTGTTGCCGCCGTCGCCGCTGTGGTCGCCCGCCGTTTGCGTGTGTTCGTCTTCAGGCATAAGAGCTTTAGCGCCCGTGTGGAGTATGAGAGTTCGTCTATTCTCTCTGAACGTCCGGGCGCAGGATCGAGTTGCCTGCGCCCGTCAGATTGTATTACGTGTCGGCGCGGCGGGCATCACCGGCGCGGCGGCCTCTTCGCCGAGCGCGAGCATCTCTTCGCGCAGGCGTTTGCGCTCGACGAGAAGTTCTTTGAAGAACCAGCGGCGCGTCAGGTAAAAGCGGATGGCGCGCGCGCCTCCGACGAAGCCGTCGAGCTTCTCGAAAAAGAGCAGCGCGACGTAGGCCGAGACGGGGGCGAGGACGAGCGCGAGGAGGATGCCCGGATAGCCGAAGAAGTAGAAGAAGAGTGCGGAGAGCGCGCCCCACGTCAGCGGGAACAGGAGCATCGCGGCGATAAGTTTGATGGTTGAGACGACATCGTCGTCGCGGCGGGCGACGGCGACGGCGATGAATCCCGCGAGTTTGTAGGCCGGATAGTGGACGGCGATGCCGAAGAGAGCGAGGGGAAACCAGCAGAGCACGGGCAGCACACGCGTGAAGAAATATCTGGCGACCGTCGAGGGCGAGGCGGCGGGCGCGGACAGGTCTTCGTGATCGACTCCGGCCTGACGTAGTTGTTCTTCGTAACGGTGGATGCGCGCTTCGAGCGCGGCGAGGCGTTCGGGCGAACGCTCGAAGTGGAAGGCGTAACCGGCGAGGAACCGGCGTTGCAGTTCGACTTCGCGCGCGAGGCTCTGCGCATCCGTCCTCAGGTCGCCGTCCGCGTCCTCTGCGGCAGCCGCCGAGAAGATGCGTTCGGCGCGTTTGATGATCGAGAGCGCCTGTTCGTGTTCGGCGTTCAGAGTGACTTCGTGCAGCGCGCGTTCGATGCGCGCCGAGAGAGCGCGGACGGCTTCGGCGGGCGGCTCGCCCTGCGCGTCGGGCGCGACGCGTTCGACCGTGACGGGTTCGCCGAAGCGAAGGAGCGCCGCGCTGCGAAAGGCGGTCTTCGCCGTGTAGTAGAGACCGGCGGGGATGATCTTGAGTTCGAGCCGCGCGTCTTCGGCGACGACGCCGAGCGCGATGCGCGCCGCGCCCGTCTTCAGGGGTCGCAGTTTCGTGTCGCTGTGCGAGACGCCTTCGGGGCAGATGGCGAGCGTGCCGCCGCGCCGCAGCAGGTTGCGCGCGCGCGCAAACGTCTCCTGATTGCGCGCGGTGTCTCCCGTGCCCTCGTCCTGTCGGCGATAGACGGGGATGGCTTCGAGCGCGCGCGCGCGCCAGCCGATGACGGGCATCCGGAAGATCGGGGCTTTGGCGAGAAACGAGACGCGGCGCGGCGCGTAGCACAAAAGGAAGCCCGGATCGACGAGCGCGGTCGGATGATTGAGGACGAAGATGGTCGCGCCCTCGCGCGAGACGTGGCGCAAGCCCTTCACCTCGATGCGCCGGAAGAAGACGCGCAGCGCCACCGTCAGCGTCGCCACAAGCATTCGCCTGATCAACTCCCCACACCTCCTTCCCCGCCCCGCGCCGACACGCGCCGACGAACCAACCGGAATATAGAACAAGCGGCGGACGCGCGGCTAGAGATTTGTGCGACTTCCCGAAGTGTCACACGTCGCGGAGGAGACGCGGGATGACGCCTGCTTAGCGCGTGAGGAAATCTTTGACGAAGCGGCGCAGTTCGTCGAGCGACGAGTCGGCGATCATCTGGAAGACGCGCGGGGTGCAGTTCGGGGGCAGGAGGCGCGCGGTGAGCGCGTCGGTGATGACGAAGGCGCTCGACGCGAGGCCGCGCCGCCAATCGCGCTGGCTCGCGTCGCGGAAGTTCAAAGCTGCGGGGTCTATTCCGGCGGCGACGAGCACCGTGCGTGCCCAGCGCAGAAATTCAGGCCAGCGCGAGACGACCGTGATGAGCGCGTCTTCGGGCGGACGCACCGCGCCTGCCAGAGACTCCGGCACGCTGCGCGAATGGAGCACGATGAGACGGTTCGTGTCCGCGCGCAAACTCTCGCGCACGCGCTCGGCCTGCCCGTAGAGCGCGACCGCCGCCGCGCCCGCAGGCAGTCCGGCCTCCGCGCATTCTTCGACGCTCATGCCTTTCGTGCGAAACGCGGTCGCCGCTTCGATCTCCGCGACGAGAATTTCGCGCAAGTCCGCGTCCGGTTCGATGACGAGGAAATGATCGGGCGGTTGAAATTCGAGCCAGTGTTTGATGCGCGCCTGAACCTGTCCGAGCGAATAGCCGCCGTCGCGCGCGCGTTGGAGGAAGGCGGAGATGAGCGCATCGAGTTCAAACTCCGAGTCGAGCGCGCGGTCTGTCGAGAACTCGCGGACGTAGACGCCGCTTCCCTTTCTCGATTCGAGCCAGCCGCGACGCTCCAGTTCGCCATAGGCCGCGCTCACCGTGTTGGCGTGAATGTGAAAGCGGCGCGCGAGTTCGCGCGTGCTCGGCAGGCGCTGGCCGGGCTTGAGGTCGCTGCTGATGACGCCGAGCATGATCTGCGTCGTCAACTGCTCGCGCAAAGGCACTTCGCTATTTTTGGAGAGCCAGAGACGCATACGGAATTGGCGAATGCGAATCGGAAGGATGTGCGTAGTCCGTTGTCAGTAGTCCGTTGTCAGTAGTCCGTTGCCAGTTGTTGGGTTGAATCTTCAGCAACTTGCGTGGCTGCCTCATGCAACTGACAACTGACAACGGACTACTGACCGCTTTATTTTTTCCGCCGCGACTTGAGCGCGTCCGTCAGACTGCCGATGACGTTCGAGACTTTCGCGGCGACTCTGCCGGTCGTCTCGGCGACCGTCGTGATCAAGGTTTGGTCAGCTTCTACTTTTGCCTTTTCCTTTCTTCGACGAGCCGCCCTGTGCTCCGGCGTTCTGGCCTGAGCCGCCGCCTTTGCCGCCCTTGTTCCCTTTCTTCGCGCCTCCGGCGTTCGCGCCCGTGCCGCGCCCGCCCGCTGCGCCCGACCCGCCGCGATTTTTTCCTGCGCCGCGCGCCACGCCGCCCGTGCCGCCCTTGTTCGCGCCGCCTTTCGGGCTGCCCTTGCCGCCCGACTTCGACGGCAGAGCGTTCTTCTTACCGCCCGTCTCGCGCTTCGGGCCGCCCTTCCCGGCTGCGCCCGTCTGCGCCAACCCGCCGCCCTTCTTGCTGCCGCCGCCTGCCGCGCCGCCCGTTCTTCCGCCGCCGCTCTTTCCTGCGCCCGCCGAGACGCCGCCCGTGCCCCCGCTTGCGCCGCCGCGCGTGGCCGTCGTCGCGCCGCCCGTGAAAGCCGCGCCCGCGCCGCGTTTGAGCGCGCCGACGCCGCCTCCGCCCGTCGTGCCGCCGCCCGTGCCTGTGTCCTGCCCGCCCGTGCGTGCCGCGCCTGTGCCGCCCTTCTTCGCGCCGCCGCCTCCGTGCAGACCCTTGCCCGCGCCGCCGCCACCACCCGCGCCACCGCCGCCGCCCTTCGTGGCTGCGCCTTTGCTGGCCGAACCGCTGCCGCTCTGCCCGCCCTGCGTGCCGCCGCCCTGATTCTTGCGGCCTGCCGCGCCGCCCTTGTTCGCCGCGTCCGTGCGACTGCCGCCGCCCGCGCGCGACGCGCCCGCACCGCCCGCGCCCGACTTGCCGCCCTGCTTCGCCGTGCCGCTTCGACCGGACGACGCGCCGCCCGAAGCACCGCTGCCAGCACTGCTGCCGGAAGCACCGCCGCCACCGCTGCCGCCACCCGCGCGACCGCCGCCAGCACCTCTGCCTCCGCCCTGAGCGCCGCGTCCGGCTGTTACTCCGGTTGCGCGACCGATGGCCGTGCCGCCGTGTGCTTCCGCGCCGCCGCCGTCATCATCGTCGCCGCCGCCACCACCACCGCTGCCTGCGTCGTCGCCCCCGCCGCGCGCGTCGCGCCGCTCGGCTGCGTCCAGACGCCCGTTATCAACGACGGGTACGCGGTCGCTCTCGGCGTCGGTCGAGTTACCGCCGCCTCCGCCGCCCGTGTCCGTGTCGTCGCCGCCGCCGCTGCGGCTGTCGCCGATGATGATGCCGCTCGTCAGTTCGTCTCTGTCTTCGCCGTTTCCGCCGTTCGCTTGTTCAGCCATCGCTTTGCTCCTTGTTCGGATGTGAAGAGGTGCGACCCCGCAACGCGCGCGCAGGGTCGGCGCAAAAAATTCCTTCCGGCGTTATGAAATTTTCGAGTTACGATTTGCGGCGGAGCATAACACAACTTCCGGCGCACGCGTGCAACTCTTTCCCCGCCCCGCGCGAAAATTTTCGACCCTCACGCGCCGCCGGTTGCCCGCGCTGGCGAGCGGGCGTTATAACTACCAAAGTTCGATTCGAGAAACGACATGGAACCGCTCTCTTCCGCGCTCGCCGTCCTGACGGCCATGATCACGCCCGCCGTGTTGATCTCGGCGTGCGGCGCGCTCATTTTGTCCACTTCCACGCGGCTCGGTCGCGTCGTGGACAGGGTGCGCGCGCTCTCGGATCGTTTCGAGGAACTGGCCGTCAAAGGCGACGAACTCGCGCTGCTCGAAGAACGCCGCGCCGTCACCTTCACGCTGCTCGACAAACTGACGAGCCGCGCGCGCATACTCCAGCGCGGCATGACCGTCTTCTACATCGCCCTGAGTCTCTTCGTCGCCACGAGCGTCGCCATCGGTCTGGTCGCCTACGCCGGCGCGAGTTTCAGCGCAGTGCCCGTCGCGCTCGGTCTCGCCGGAGCGTCGTTTCTCTTCTACGGCAGCATCACCTTGATCGTCGAAGCGCGCCTCGCCGTCGCCTCGCTGCGCGTCGAGATGGATTTCACATGGCAACTCGGCAAGCACTACGCGCCTTCCGAACTCGCCGCGCGCCACAACAGCCCGCACTATCGCCTGCGCGTCAAACCGCAACCATGAACGAACGACGCCAGCCTTCATACCTCGCGCTGCACGAGACGGGCGAACTCCGCGCCCGCGTCGAGGCGCTCGAATCCCTGCTCGCGCGCTGCACCGTCTGCCCGCGCGACTGTTTCAACAACCGTCTGGAAAACGAGATCGCCGCCTGTTATTCCGGGCGGCTGCCCGTCGTCTCGTCCTACACCGCGCACTTCGGCGAAGAACCCGCGCTCACGGGCACACGGGGCGCGGGCAACATATTTTTCGGCAACTGCAATTTGCGCTGCGTTTACTGCCAGAACTATCAAATCTCGCAGACGCATCGCGAACAGATCAAAAACGAAGTCACGCACGAACGCCTGGCCTCGATGATGCTCGAACTGCAAACGCGCGGCTGCCACAACATCAACTTCGTCTCGCCCACGCACTTCGCCCCGCAGATGGCGCGCGCGATTCTCATTGCCGCCGAACAGGGTTTGCAGCTTCCCGTCGTCTACAACACGAACGCCTACGACTCGGTCGAAGTCCTGCGGCTGCTCGAAGGCATCGTTGACGTGTATCTCCCCGATCTCAAATACGCCGACTCGGCTGACGGCTACACTTACTCGAAAGTCCACGACTACACCGAGCACGCGCGCCGCGCCGTCGCGGAGATGTACCGGCAGACGGGCGATGCGCTTCGTTTCGACGACGACGGGCTACTGCGTCGCGGCCTCGTCATACGCCTGCTCGTGCTGCCGAACGATCTCGGCGGCATACGCGAATCGCTCCAGTGGATCAAGGACGCGCTCAGCCCGCGCGTCGCCGTCTCGCTGATGGCGCAGTACTACGCGACGAACCGCGCCGCGACGGACTAACGCTACATGCTGCTCTCGCGCCGCATCACCGAGCGCGAGTGGATGCGCGCCGTCTCCGCGCTCGAAGAACTCGGCATGGAAGAGGGCTGGATGCAGGAGTACGACGGCGCGGCGCACTACTACCGCCCCGACTTCAACGATAGCGAGACGCCGTTCAAGGACATCAGGGATTTCACGACGGCGACGAGTGACAAGTGACAAGTGATAAGTGACGGGTGATGAGTGATGAGTGACGGGCGACGAGTCGGAAACAGGCGCGCGCGATGAGTTTGAAAATTTTGTTAGCCCTGATTGACAACACCGACCCCGGCGCGGCGGGTTGGCTTGTGCTCGCCGTCTGGTTTATTTTCTTCGTTCTCGTCCTCAACACGATCATCTTCATCCTGCGCCGACTGTTTCGAC
>DASQDV010000261.1:0-4923 GCA_035633995.1 Pyrinomonadaceae bacterium
CGTCAACGACGGCGGGCGATTCGACCACGACCCACTGCTTCGGCCTGTTCGGATCGGGAGTCGCCGACGCGTTCTCTCCGGCGGCGGTCGGCTCGTCCTGCTCACTGTAGGGCAGCACGCGCCGGTTCGCCGGAACTTGCCCGCCGAGCGAAGCCTTCGCCGCTTCCTCCGTCGGGTAGGTCTGCATCGGCGAAGGGTTCGACGGGCCGACGACCTTCATCAATTCGAGGCGCGACTCGCCCGCCAGCAACTTCTTGACGCGCTCCGGGTCTTGAATGCCCGGCATCTGCAAGAGGATTTGCGTAGAGTTTTGCCCGCCGTGCTTCTGCAAGGTGGGTTCGGCCACGCCGACCGCGTTGATACGACTGTCCACGATGCGGTACGCCTGATCAACCGCCGATTCGCTCAAGGTGCGCTGCGCCGCAGAGGTCAGAGACCACGTCACGCTGTTGCCCGACACGTTCGCCGTCCAGTTTTGCAGATCGACTTTCTTCGGCAACTCGTCGCGCATCTCGTTCAGCTTCGACGCGTCGGCAGCCGTCAACACGATCTGGTAGTTGCCGTTCGAGACGTTCGGGAGCACCTGCTGGACGTTATAACCGGCGGCCTTCGCCGCAGTTTCCACGCCCTGCGCCGTGTTCTCCGTCAGGCGCTTCAAATAAACGTCGGTCTGCACCTGCATGACGAGGTGCGAGCCGCCCTTGAGGTCGAGGCCGAGCCGGATGTTTTCCGCGAGCGTGCGCTTGATGCCCGTGTAGGTGAAATCGCTCGCCTTCGGCCACTGCATGTTGCCGGAAGCGTCGCGGTGGCGCGGGCCGATGACGGCATAGAGTCCGGCGATGGTGACGAGGACGATGATGATGACGCGTCGTAGAATATTCTTCTTCATAAAAAAACAGGGGCGCGCGTCCTGTGCCGACCGGCGCGCCTGAGATCAAACTTTAGTCTTTCTTCATTTCTTCGCCGTGCATTCCGGCCACCGCCGCGCGCGAAATTTCGAGGATCGACTTGTCCGCCGTCCTGATGATGAACGAGGTGTCGCGCACCTCCGCTATTTTGGCGATGATGCCGCCCGTCGTGATGATCTTGTCGCCCGCCTTCAAGGCCGCGATGGTCGCTTGAAGTTGCTGCTGCCGTTTGCGTTGCGGCAGGATGATCAGGAAGTAGAAGACCGCGAAGATCAGGAGGAACGGGAGAATCTGGATAACCGGCCCTAACGCCGATTGCAGGATGAAGGCAAATGTCATGATCTAAATTTTGGTTTGAGCAGTCGTAAATTTGTGCAAGGCGAATTTGTGCGCGCGGCGTAGCGAGCCGCACGCGTTCTGTAAAGAGCGCGCCGCGCCCGCGATGTCCGGAGCAGCCGCCCGAAATTCTACGCACGCGGGCGCGAAAACTCACTCGACACCGGAGTTGTAACGCTCTAAGAACTCTCGCCGAAATCGCGTAAAATCGTCAGACCGGATAGCTTGCCTGACGCGCCGCATCGTGTCAAGGAAGAACGCGAGGTTGTGATGCGTCAACAAGATACTCGCCAGCATTTCGCCCGTCGTGTAGAGATGCCGGAGGTAGGCGCGCGCGTGGCGGCGGCAGACGGAGCACGCGCACAGTTCGTCGAGCGGGCGCGTGTCGGTCGCCCAGCGCGCGTTCTTGATGTTGAGTTTGCCGCGCGAAGTGAACGCCTGCCCCGTGCGCGCGTTGCGCGTCGGCAGCACGCAGTCGAACATGTCCACGCCGCGCGCCACCGCTTCGAGTAAATCTTCGGGCGTGCCCACCCCCATCAAATAACGCGGCCTCTCGGCAGGCATCAGCGGCGCGAGCATCTCGATGGTGTCGTACATCACGGGCTTCTCTTCGCCGACGCTCAAGCCGCCGATGGCGTAACCGTCGAACCCGATCTCGACCGTGCGCGCCAGACTTTCGCGCCGGAGGTCTGCGTGCGCCGCGCCCTGCACGATGCCGAACAACGCTTGCTCGCCGCTGACCGACGCGTGATGCTCCGGCGTGCGCCCGGCGTCCTCGGCCTCGCGCTGCAACTCATCGAAACGCCGACGCGAGCGCGCAGCCCAGCGCGCCGTTAGTTCCAGAGACGCGCGCGCCTCCGCGTGCGACGCCTCGCCCGGCGCGCACTCGTCGAAGACCATCACGATCTCCGCGCCGAGCGCGGCCTGCACCTCCATCGAAACCTCCGGCGACAAAAAACGCGCGCTCCCGTCAACGTGCGAACGAAACTCCACGCCCTCCTCTTTCAATTTCCTGAGCGCGCCGAGGCTCCACACCTGAAAGCCGCCCGAATCCGTCAACAACGCGCGCTCCCAACTCGTGAAACCGTGCAACCCGCCGCACGCGCGGATGACCTCCGCGCCCGGACGCAGCCACAGGTGATACGTGTTCCCCAGAATGATCCGCGCGTCGAGTTCACTTGATTCAAGCGACTCGAAGCGCATCCCCTTCACCGTCCCCGCCGTCCCGACGGGCATGAACACGGGCGTCTCGACGAGCGCCCGCCGCGTCTGCAACAGCCCTGCGCGCGCTTCGCCCTCGCGCGCGACGACTTGCCAGTCAAGCGCGCTTTTGCTCATTGCTGATTCGCCTGCACTCATCCGCGCACGCACAAACCGAACTTATTGTTGTGAACCGGAGCCGCCGGGCTGCTGGCTGCCCATACCCGCTTCATCGCTCGGTTTCTCGCTGCCCATGCCTTCCTTGCCCGACCTCCCCGCGCCCATGTTGCCACCGCTCTCACCGTGGCCGCTCGCGTGTTCGTTGTCCTGACCGCTTCCGGCAGTCCCCTCCTGCCTCTTTTTCTCCTGCGCCTTGTCTTTTTGATCCGCCATGTTGCTCGTCTCCTTATGACTTTTTTTACTAACGTAAGATACTAAACGCTATTTCGACCGCCCGCCTTTGCCGCGCCCGCCGCGTCTGCAACAACCCCGCCCGCGCCTCGCCGTCGCGCGCGACCACCTGCCAGTCAAGTGCTCCTTCACTCATTGCCACCTAGCCCGACCTGATCGCCCATCGGCAACCGACTTGAGAAAAAACCGCGCGTCCCGTGAGCGAACTACGTCAGGTGCGAGCGCCAGCGGCAACTATCGTGGTCAGTCTGCGCGATTCGTAAATCTTCGTCGGTTTCAAAAAAATCAACCGCACCGCTTGTGATCTCGTAAAACGCGCCGACGACGGAAATTTTATTGCTTGCGATGGCCGCCTGAATGGCGGGCTGTTTCTTGATGTTGGCAACCTGCTGGCGCACGTTGGCGACGACCGCTTCGCGCAGTTTGGCTTTTTCGTCGCGGATTTTTGGAATCCTCGACACCGAAGGCACGATTTCATTGAGCAGCGCCTGAATGCTCGGCGTTTCCCGCGCGCGTTCGGCGTCGGGCAGCAAAGCTGCTTTGACCGCGCCGCAGCCTTCGTGTCCGAGCACGACGACGATGTGTGTTTTCAGATGGTTGACCGCATACTCGATGCTGCCCGTCGTGCCGACCTCGACCACGTTTCCGGCGACGCGGGTAATAAACAACGTTCCCAAGCCCTGGTCGAAAATGATTTCCGTCGGCACGCGACTGTCGGAACAGGCCAGTATGACGGCGAACGGTGTCTGGCCTAAAATCTGAGCGCGCCGTTCGGCGGCGGAAGTTTCAGGACGCCGCGCCTGACCGCCGAAGAATCGAGCGTTTCCCGTTTTTAACGCGCGCAGCGCTTCCTGCGGCGTGCGTGCGATGGGGTCGCGCAGCCGCGCTATTTCTTCCATCGTCGCACCGCGTTTCACGGCGTCGGAAAGTCTCTGGTCTTCCAAGACATTGTCCGTCATAGGTTGCGTCGGGGTCGCCGTCGGCGTCTGTCCTCCCGCCACCCTGCCGCCGAGCATCAAACCGCCCAGGGCCAATAAAGTTTTACACACGCCTCTGCGAGTAATTTTGTTTTCGCTCATCTTATTCCCCTCCTTTTTCATCATGACGCGCCCGTTACGCGCTCGTAACCTTTACTTATAAGGAAGCCGCCTTAGCTCTATTTCGCCCGCCCGCTTTTGCCGCGCCCGCCGCCGCTGCCCTTCTCGCGCTTGTGGCGTTCGACGATGCGCAGGGGCGTGGCGAAGAAGTCGAATTCTTCGCGCAGGCGGTTTTGGAGGTAGCGCTCGTAGGAGAAGTGGAGGCCGGAGTTTTTGCCGCTCAGGCCGCCTGCCGTGAAGACGATGAAGGTGGGCGGGCGCACGCCGACCTGTGTGACGTACTGCACGCGCAGGCGCGAACGCCCGCCCTTGACGGGCGCGATTGCCGAGGGCGCGCGGGGCGCGTCGATGGCGCGCTCGAAGAAGTCGTTGAGTTGCGAGGTGGAGATGCGGTTGTTGCGCGCGCGGTTGGCGTGGATGGCGAGCGGCAGGAGGCGTTCGACGCGCTGCCCCGTCAGAGCCGAAATCGTGACGACGGGCGCCCAGTCCAGAAACTTCATCTTCTGGCGCAAGTCACGCTCAAACTCGAAGGGCGTGCCCGTCTCTTTGTTCAGGAGCGCGTCCCACTTGTTCACGGCGATGATGATCGAGCACCCGGCTTCGAGCGCGTAGCCCGCGATGTGCGCGTCGAGCGCGGTGACGCCTTCGACCGCATCAACGACGACGACCGCCACGTCGGCACGCTCAAGGCTGCGCCGCGCCATGACGACCGACAACTTCTCGGCCATCTCGCCCGTCTTGCCCTTGCGCCTGATCCCCGCCGTGTCGATCAGACGAAACTGCTGCACGCGCTTTCGTGCGCCGCTTTTGTTCGATGATTCGCCGTCCGCCGTCTCTTCTTCGTCGCCGCCCGCACGGACTTCACGGCCTGCCGTTGCTTCACTCGATTCGTTATTAATCGTCGCTGTGTCTGCGTCCGACTCGTCAAGCGTCGCATCGCCGGATGCGACTGCACGTTCGTTGTTCGCCGC
>DASQDV010000262.1:0-6742 GCA_035633995.1 Pyrinomonadaceae bacterium
CGCAGAACGGCCTCGACATCAAGCGCGACTTTGCCGCGCCGCTCGGCGGCGAGTACGCCTTCGCCATCGACGGCCCCGTGCTGCCGACGCCTTCCTGGAAGATGATCGTCGAAGTTTACGACCAGAAGCACTTGCAGCAGACGTTCGAGAGCGTGGTCGGGAAGTTGAACGCGTGGGCAGCCGAGCACGGCCAGAAGGGCTTGACCCTTACGGCTTCGGGCGGCACGCCGAACATCTACACGCTGCGGTCTGTGGATTTCGGACTCGAAGTTCACTACACCTTCGCGGAAGGCTACATGATCGCCGCGCCGACCAGCGCGCTCTTGACACGCGCCTTGCAGTACCGCGAGTCGGGCGTGTCGCTCATGACTTCGGCGCGCTTCACGTCGGCCTTGCCCGAAGACGGCAACACGAACTTCTCGGCCATCTTCTATCACAACCTCGCGCCGCTCCTGCAACCGCTCGCCGGAGCCGTCGGCGACCGCGCCAAGTCGCTCAGCGAGGAGCAGCAGAAGGCCATCGCTGCCTTCGCCGCGAACACGCAGCCGACGCTGGCCTACGCCTACGCGCAGGGCGACCGCATCACGCTCGCGGCCAACACCGAGGGCGGCCCCTTCGGACTCAGCCCCGGCAGCCTGCTCGGCCTGCCCAACGCTTTCGCCATGCAGCACATCATGATGGAAGCGATGGATGGGAAGGGCAACGACGCCGCGCGCGAGAAGAAGTAACCGCTCGAACGCTTGCGCGTCTCTGCCCGGTGACGGCGATAGATTCGCCGTCACCGGGCAGAGACGCGCGAGCGTCAGAGAGTTGACCGGCAACCTGACGGTGTAACGGAGGGAGGCGGCAAGATGAAACGCAGTAATGTCATTGCCGGAATTCTCATCGTCGTGAGCCTCTGGGCAGTCGCGGTATGGTTCGTCTTCGCGTCCGGCATTGCCAGCCGCCCGGAGCCGACCACGCGTTTGACAGTTGCCGCCGAGCGCGGCGACGCGGCACAGGTCAGGAAACTCATCGCTGCGGGCGCTGACTTGAACGAGCGCGACCAGTCCGGCTACACCGCGCTCGTGTGGGCGGCGCGCAATGGCAGCACGGAAGTCGCCAAAGCTCTCATCGAGGCGCGAGCCGACATGAACGCGCGCGATTGCGCCACGAACGGCTGGACGCCGCTCATCCACGCCATCCACAAAAACAATAACGAGATGGCGCGTCTCCTGATTGATCGCGGCGCGGACGTGAACGCGCGTGCCGGGAAGTGTACAGAGAAAATGATCGAGAGCGGCTCGACCGCGCTCCTGCACGCGGCGGGCGAGGACAACACGGAGATCGTCCGTGCCCTGCTTGCCAAAGGCGCAGACCCTTACCTCGAACACGACTCGGCGAACGCGCTCTCGCGTGCCGTCGCCGGGGCGTTGGACTTATCCCGGCCGGATGACAAACAGTGCCCGACCGAAACCGTGAAGGCGCTGCTCGAACACGCGCCCGCTCTGACCACCAGGCGCACCATCTGGGATCGCAAGTCAATCTTCGTCGCACGGCACAGGGGCTGCACGGAGATGGTGAACCTGCTCGAACAACGCAGGAACGCACTGGCGGCGAAGGCCGTCGCGAACAACTGAACTGCGACCCGCACCGGAACTTCGGCGGGTTTGATTCACCGGCGCAGGCGCTAAAGGACGCGGAGCGCGCACGGAGAGAACAGCCTTTCTTTCGCTGTTTTTCTCCCTGCAACTCCGTGCTCTTGGTGCGTGCGTCGGCGTGTATTTTGTTTCTCGCTCTCGCGCCGTAAATATATCCGCGCTTCCGGCAAAACCTTTCTCACAAACCGAACTTTAAATCTCATCGAAGCGTTATCCTTCAACGGAACATTCGTCGGCTCCGGCGTCGTACTTAGTCTCGATTCTGTTTGAAGTCGTCGCGCGAATGACGTATAAAGCGAACTACTCTTCGCGAAGGTTTCGCGCTTCTCAACTTAAGTTCAAATTGGAAGCCGGTGCAGGGCTTCAACTCATTATGAATCCAGTCATCGAACTCGACGGTTTGGGCGTGACCTTCGGCAAGCGCCATATCCTTCAGGATTTGCGCGGCACGCTCGACGGGCGCGCCATCGGCCTGCTCGGCCCGAACGGCGCAGGCAAGACCACGCTCATCCACACGCTCCTGGGCTTTCATCCCGCCACTGCGGGCACGGCGCGCATCTTCGGCGAGGACATCAGCGAGAACGCCAAAAGCATTCGCGCGCTCGTCGGCTACATGCCCGAACGCGATTCGTTCATCGCCAAGATGTCGTGCGTGCACTTCGTCCGCCTGATGGCCGAACTCTCAGGGATGCCTTCCGAAGCCGCGCTCGAACGCGCGCACGAGTCGCTCTTTTACGTGGGCCTCGGCGAGGCACGCTACCGCACGCTCGACACCTATTCGCTCGGCATGAAGCAACTCGCCAAACTCGCGCAGGCCATCGTGCACGGGCCGAAGCTCATCATCCTCGACGAGCCGACGAACGGGCTTGACCCGCCGACGCGGCTGCGCATGATTCGCCTCATCCGCGAGATACGCGACAGCGGCGAGGCGCGCATCATGCTCTCGTCGCATCTGCTGCGCGACGTGGAGGAGTGCTGCGACGAGATACTGGTTTTGAAGGACGGGCGCATCGCCGCCAATTGCAACCTCGAAGAGGAACGCAAGGCCAACCGCAAGTTCATCGAACTGGAGATGCGCGGCGACAATCGAGGGTTCGCGGAAGCCGTAGGGCGTCTGGGCTGCGAGTACGCGTTCACGAACGAGCGGCGTCTGAAGTTGATCTTGCCCGAAGGCGTCGAGATACGCGATCTCTATCGGGTCGCCGCCGAGCGCGAGGTGCAAATCCGGCGTCTCAACTACAAGCGCGATTCGCTCGAAGACATCTTCCTCAAGGCGATGGAAGGCGGCGGCGACGGTGCCGCCGTTGCAGGAGGTAACGGCAATGGCAGTCTATGAGCACGGCTACAAGCCGTACGCGGGCGCGTTGACGCCGGAATGGTCGCGCTTTCTGATCATCCCGCGCCACGCCAGCCGCGACGTGTTTCAGTCGAAATTTTTCATCGCGTTCTTCGCGCTCTGTTTCATCTACCCGCTCGTCGCCGCGATCCTCATTTACCTGCACCACAACGTCAACGCCCTCTCGATGTTGAAGATCGGTGACGTGCGCGAACTGATCCCGATCAACGCCTCCTTCTTTCACGCGTTCATCACGACGCAGTGCAGCCTCGGGTTCTTTCTCACGCTGCTCATCGGGCCGCCGCTCGTCTCGCGCGATCTGGCGAACAACGCCCTGCCGCTCTACCTCTCGCGCCCCTTCACGCGCAAAGAATATGTCATCGGCAAGATGACGGTGATTTTGTTTCTGGTTTCGCTGATCACGTGGATTCCCGGCCTCCTGCTCTTTTTCTTGCAGTCTTATCTGGAAGGCGCGGGCTGGCTGACGCGCAACCTGCGCATCGGCGGGGCGATCATCTTAGGCTCGGTCGTCTGGATCGCGGTGCTGGCGATTGTCTCGCTCGCCGTCTCCGCGTGGTTGAAGTGGCGCGTGGTGGCGAGCGGCGCGATGCTCGCGGTCTTCTTCATCCCCTCGGCCTTCGGCGAGATCGTCAACGCCCTGTTCCTGACGCGGATCGGCCATCTCATCAGCCTCGGCGCGATCATGAACTCGATCTGGCGCGGGCTTTTCGGAATGTTCCAACGCCAGACCGGACAGGTGGAAACGAACTTCAGCGGCGACTTCCGCACGATCACGCTCTTAGAGCCGCCGCTCTGGTCTTCGTGGCTTGTGCTCGGGTTGTTCTGCGCCGCCTGCGTGTTGCTCATCATACGCAAGGTGCGCGCCTACGAGGTGGTGAAATGACGATGGCAGCAACAGCCGCCGCCGCTGCTGCCGTAGCGGCGACGCACACGGAAGAGAAGTTGATCGTCTTCGAGGATGTCTCGAAGTTCTACGGCGAGATACTCGGCGTCAATCGCGTCAACCTCTCAATCGCGCCGGGCATCACGAGTCTGGTCGGGCCGAACGGTTCGGGCAAGACCACTTTGATGAACCTGATGACGGGACTTTTGAAGCCCACGCGCGGGCGCATCAGCGTGCTCGGCACTTCTCCCAATAACCCGCAGGAGCTTTTCCGCAAGGTCGGTTACTGCGCGCAGTTCGACTCTTTCCCGCGCGGCGCTACGGGTCGCGAGTTCATAGAGTTTTACCTGCGCACGCACGGCGCGACGAGCCGCGCGCTTGAGAATCTGACGTATCAGGCTTTGGAGCGCGTCTCGATGCTGGAGGCGGCGGATCGCAAAGTGGCCGGTTACAGCAAGGGCATGCGCCAGCGCATCCGCCTCGCGCAGGCAATCGCGCACAACCCGCAGGTGCTCATCCTCGACGAGCCTCTGAACGGACTCGACCCGATGGCGCGCGCCGAGATCATACGGCTCTTTCGCCAACTCGCCGCTGAAGGCTTGTACCTCATCATCTCAAGCCACATCCTGCACGAAGTTGACATGATGTCGGACAGCGTCGTGCTCCTGAACAACGGCTACGTCGTCGCCGAAGGCAACGTGCACGGCGTGCGCGACGAGATCGTGGAGCAACCGATGCAGATTTTGATCCGCTGCGACCGCCCGCAGGCTCTGGCCGCGCGCGTCTTCGAGCAGGACGACGGTGCGGTCGTGGAGGCGCGCCTGCACGACGACCGGCAGGGGCTGTTCGTGAAGACCCGGCGCCCGGACGACTTTTATCTGCTCTTGAACCGCGTCGTGCTCGATGGCGACATACGCGTTGAGTCGGTCGCGCCTGCGGACGACGACTTGAACGCGGTCTATCAATCCCTGATCAGTTCGGACGGAGGGCGAGGATGAGTTCGACCATTGAATCAACGGCGCGCGTGGAAAAGATCGGGCGCGAAATGCCCTGGGGCTTGTGGGCGCAGCAGACGTTCGCCATCGTGCGGCTGGAGTTGCAGAAGAACTTCCTGAGCCGCCGCGCGCTTTTGATCTATTTGCTCGCGGCGCTGCCGGTCTTCCTGCTGTTCCTGCTCGCGATCTTTCCGCCCGGCGACGGCGCGACGAGCGAGCTCTCGAACTTCAACGAGTTGAGCATCGTCTTTTCGGCGATCTACAACGCGCTGATTTTGCGCACGGTCGTCTTCTTCGGCTGCGCGTGGATTTTCATGAACCTGTTTCGCGGCGAGGTGGTTGACCGTAGTTTGCACTACTACTTTCTGTCGCCCGTGCGGCGCGAGGTCTTGGTCGTCGGCAAGTACCTGTCGGGACTGGTGACGGCCATCGTCCTCTTCGGACTGACCACGCTCGTCTCGCTCTTTATGCTCTACTTCCCGCGCTTCTCGGCGGAAAGCTCGCGCTACTTTTTCGGCGGCGCGGGCGGCAGGCAGGCGCTCATCTATCTCGGCATCACGACGCTCGCGTGCGTCGGCTACGGCGCGATCTTCCTGATCGTCGGCCTCTTCTTTCGCAACCCGATCATCCCAGCGATCCTGATCTACGGGTGGGAGTGGATCAACTTCCTGCTGCCGCCGCTCCTCAAAAAAGTCGGCGTCATACACTACCTGCACTCGCTGATGCCCGTGCCGATGAGCGAAGGGCCGTTTGCCGTGATGGCCGAGCCGACGCCCGCCTGGATTTCCGTCCCCAGCCTCATCGTCTTCACCGCGCTCGTCCTCGTCCTCGCCGGACTCCACATACGCCGGATGGAGATCAGCTATATCGGAGACTAGGAAAGAGGGAAAAGGGTAAAGGGGAAGGGTAGCCACGCCGATGCCGGCTGCCAGCCCCTTTTTGTTCAGCCCCGAAGGGGCGCAATGTTAAAGCCTGTGGCAACGCCACAGGTCGCAGAAGTTATAAATTATCGAAGCTCTAAAAGGGCGGCATAACTTTTATGCCGCCCTTTTAGAGCTTCGGGCAGGGGTCTATAAATTCATTTCCTGCGGCGTTGCCACAGGCTGTTGTGTGTCGCCCTTCGGGGCTGAAAGGGTCTCTCCAGGTTTTCCCTTTACCCCTTCCCCTTTCCCCTTTTTTCTCACTTCTGCTAGGCTGTCAGCGTTCGCCTGAATGAACGGCCACTCAGTAAAGCGTCCTAACTAAAAGAGACGGAGTTGTCCCCCGAATGCGTTCCGCACGTTCCGTGAGTCAAACGTCCCCGCGCGCCGCCGTGCCCGACAAGCGTGAGGCCATTCTGCGCGCCGCCACGAAAGTCTTCGCCACAAACGGCTACTTCAATTCGAAGGTGGCCGACGTGGCACGCGTCGCAGGCGTAGCCGACGGCACGGTCTATCTCTACTTCAAGAGCAAAGAGGAAATCCTGCGTTCGATCTTCGAGCGCGGCGTGAACGAGGCGGTCGAGGCCGCGCGCGCCGAGATCGCCTCGCTCGACGACGCGCGCGAAAAGTTGCGCCGCATCGCGCGTCTCCATCTCGAACGGCTCGGCGCGGATCGTGATCTGGCCGTCGTCTTTCAGGTCGAACTGCGCGGCTCGACGAAGTTCATGGAAGAGTTTTCCGCCGCCGGTTTTGCCGAATACCTGCGGCTCATCCGCGAGACGCTCGAAGAGGGGCAGCGCGCCGGACTCTTTCGCGCGGAACTGAACGCGAAGGTCGTCGCCAAGATTCTCTTCGGCGCGCTCGACGAGATGGCGACGAACTGGATTCTCTCGCAGCGCCGCTATCGGCTTGCGCCGATGGCCGACCAGGTACTGGATATTTTTTTG
>DASQDV010000263.1:0-10730 GCA_035633995.1 Pyrinomonadaceae bacterium
ACGATGATCGAGTGCATCGTCTCGCGCGGGCGGCGATAGCGGCGCGGGCGCGGGCTGACCTGTTCGAGCACGGAGAGCAGGCCGTCGTCCAGACCGCAGGCGGCGACGATCATGTCCGCCGAGCGCGACGCGCCTTCGGAATAGACGCGCACGGGATGTTCCAGATTGTCGGGATAAAATTCCAGCCCCGTCACGCGGTCGCGCACGACGCGCGCTCCGGCCTCTTCGGCGCGCGCGAGCAGCAGTTGATCGAACTCGGAGCGCGAAACCATGAGCGCGGGTTCTTCTCCGAGCGGCGCGCGCAGTTCGATGTCGTTGTGGTCGCTGTGGAGGCGGAAGCCCTTGATCGTGCGTTTGATGAGCGCGGGGGGGAGTTCGAGTTGCAAATGTTCGCGCAGAAGTTCTGCGGTCGGCGGCACGAGCACGCCCATGCAGGGGTTGTGATGGCGCGGAAACTGCTTCGGCTCATAGATGAAGACGCGCAAATTCAGCCCGCGCTTTTTCGACTCCTGCAACAACCTGATCGCGCACGACGCGCCGCCGGGGCCGCCGCCGATGACGGCGACGCGCGACTCGTCGCGCAATTGCAGACCGCGAACGCGCACCGGCTCGCTGCGCGTCACCTTCGTCCTGACGCGGTCGAAGACGAGGAAACTCGCGTGGCTCGCCATGCGCGCGGCGAGACGTGGATGGAGCGCGCGCAAAAGTATGCGCTTGTACGGTTGGTCGCCCGTGAAGGCGGCGAGCAACGCATCGGAGAGCAGCGCGCCCTGCTGCTGCTGTTGTTGGGGCTGCGACGTTGGCTGTGTGCCGTCGCGTTGCGGTTGCCGCGCGCCGCGCGCTTTACGTTCGGCTTGCAGCACGGCGAAATAGACGGGCGCGATCAGCGGGTGCGGGAAGATGCGGTCGTAGATTTCAAAGAGCGCGCGCCCGTACAAGTTGTCGCGCCCGAAGACCTGCTGGCAGCGTCGCCAGAAGTGCTCCTCGAAATCGCGCGCCGTGACGCCGTGATTGACGACGCAATCGGCTGCGAGCCGCGCCGTAACTAATGCCGACTCGACGCCGTTCTTCAAGTAGCGCGAATCGGACGCGTCGCCGACGATACAGAAGCGGTCGCTGTAGGGCAGACGCGCCGCGCCGACGGCGACGCGCGGGTGGCAGTGACAGTCGAGTTTCCAGTCCGACGGCAGATAGTCGCGCATGTAAGACTCGCGCAACAGACGCTCCGTCGAGACGACATCGACGTTTTCGCCGATGGCCGTCACGGTGACGTGCTCGCCCTTCGGGATGAGCGCGACGTAGCGCACGTCGGCTTGCTTGAGCACGAAGAAGTGTATGAGCTTGCCGAGCCGCTCGCGCTGAAACTCTTCGGGCACGCGCGCCTCGATCACGCACGTCTTCCATGTCGGCGGCGGTTGATAACCGTAGATCAGGCGCGCGCCGAGTTGCGAGTTGACGCCGAATGCGCCGACGACCAGATCGAACTCCGTGCGCTCGCCGTCCTGCGTGCGAATTGCGGGACGCTGTTCGAGCGTGGTGGGCACGTCGATGTCGTGTACGTTTTGCGCGACGTGCTCCGCGCCGAGTTTCATCGCCTGATCGAGCAGGAATTGATCGAAGCTGCGCGCGCCGTCGGGATGTTCGGTGCTCACCGGCCCCGCGCCGCGATAGACGCCGTAAATCTTCCGCCCCGCAGCGTTTTCCAGACGCGCCGAAGCATCCTGATAATGCACGGCGTAGCCTTCGAGTTCGTAGTGGATAACTTCCGCCGGGATGTTCGTCGTCGAGTGCTCGATCTCTTCGATGAGGTTGTGGCCGATTGCGCCCGCGCACATGTTGCAGCCGGGCGCGCCCTTGCGTGCGAAGTTTTTGCCGTCGTAGATCGAGACGTGAACGCGAAGCCCGAGCGAGCGTGCGCGGCGCAGGAGTTCGATGGCGAAGAACGACCCGGCCGGGCCTGCGCCGACGACCGCGATGCGGCTTCCTGACGTGAGATAGGTCGGCTGCGACATACGCCTCCTCGCGCACCTCGAACCCGGACATTTACGGCAGCCTGCGCAGTACGAAACTTCGACGGAAGGGGGGAACTTGCCTTTCAAGCGCGCGCGCCGGGAAGCGACGCTTCTCTTTGTCGGGCGGCTTTTTGCGTTGAACTTCAAACGCGCGCTTTTACGTTCTTACCGCAAAGCATAGGCGCGCGGGAGAAAGCGTGTCAACAGCGTCGGCGAGGCCGCGCGGCGAACTTAGCGCCGCGACGTGTCGTACTGAGTGAAGGAGGTGGAGGCGAATGTATTGTCCAGCTTGCGGCGCGGGCGTGACTCAGGGCTTGAGCTTCTGTAATTTTTGCGGCGCGAAATTGGGCGGGGCAAAACCGGATGTTCAACCGTCGGAGTCGTTCCCCGAATCGCTCGTGTGGGCGATAGTGACGGTCTTCATCGTCGGACTCGGCTGCATCATCGGGCTGACGGCGATGATGAAACAGTTACTCAAGTTCAATGACGACATCATCATCGCCGTCATGTTTGCGTGCTTTCTGTTCATGTTCGTCGTCGAAGCCGCGTTTCTATGGTTGCTGTTACGGCGCAAGAAGAACGACCCCAGAGAGGCGCACGGCGGCGGCGGCACAGACCCTGCGGCGACGACGCAACTTGAGGAACAGCCGACGAAAGTTCTTGACGCAACACAACCCGCGCGCTCGCTCGCTGAACCCGTCGCGAGCATCACCGAACACACGACGCGCGGCTTCGAGCCAATCTACACCAGGCAAAAAGCGGAATAGCGACACGCCGTTTTTATTAGTTGGCGAGCCGCGCCGTATCTGTTAATTCAAGCCGCGCCCGACGAATCCTGTCTCGGAGAAATTTTCGGAGACGCTATTGTTCACATCACCTGCGCGAGGCTGGCGGAGTGCTCTGCGAGCGCGCCGTTGTTTTGCGGCGGCAGCGCCATCACCACCGCCGTCGCTCGCTCGCTCAGGCGGGCTACGGCGAAACGCAGAACTTCTTCCGCCCAGTCTTCAAATAGCCGGAAGACTTCCGACACCATTTCCAAAGCTCTCCGCCTGCTCTCGTCGTCGAGTTCGATCTGCGCCAGCGATTCATGGTCGCCCGCGCCGGTGTGTTCGGCTTCGAGGTTCGAGTGAAAATGGCCGAGGTAGCGCAGTTCGACGCCCGTGCGCTCCTGTATCTGTTCGGCCAACTGCACGGTGAGCGGGAAGAAGACGTTGGCGGCCTCTTCCATCGCTTCGATGATGGCAAGCCGCTCGGCGCTCGACGCGCCCGTGATCAAATTGGCGATGCGGTAGGACAACATACGATTGGCGCGCGTCTCATCGCCCCACAGGAAGCGCAGCCAGCCGCTGCCGTTGTGCAACGAGTCGAAGCCGAGCTTCTGGAAATCTTCGAGATACAGACGCCAGTGATCGTCGTCTTCGTGGCTGTACAGGTTGACTCGCTGCTGGCACGGATCGCCGTCGGCCTCCGCGCGAAGGAAGTATTTGTTGAGGTCTGCGAAACTCATGATCCAGTGCGCCATGCAGGGGTAGAAGGCCAGACGCTGTTCCGGCTCAAGGCTTTCGTCGCGCAAAAACGCGAAAAAAGGTTGTCGCGCGAACGCCTGTTTCTTCTCCGTGATTGCTGCCAGAACTGCTTCCATCGCGTGTCTCTCCTGTGGTGAGTTTTCTGTGCGGGCTGTTTTCTTGTCCCTACCTGCTAACGCGGCAAACCGGCGCGGCGAGGATCACCCGACGGAGAAAATTTTTATCCTCCATACCGCTAAAAAAATAGGCGGAGACTCCGCGAAAGAGTCCCCGCCCGTGTTTACTTCGCCGGAGCTGACTAATCAGCCGCCGTAGCCCGCTTGACGCTCGCGTCAACAGCGCGCCCCAAGCCTTCCGCAACGCGCCTGCCGTAGTTTTCGTCGCAACGCGTGAGCAGCGCGATCATGCGCTCCTGTATGTCCGGGTTGCAATCTTTGAGCGCGCCCGCGAGGTTGTTGACGAGGTCGTCGCGCTCCCAATCCTCCATCGTGCGGAAGCGTTCGCCCGCCTGTTTGAAGTCGTTCGTCCGGCTGATCTTCTGGCGGACGACCGCGCCCTGAACGTAAGGCGTGTGCTCTCGCCCTGCGCGCGGCGCTTCACGGAGTCCGCCCCGGCTGCTCGGCTCGTAGTTGACGTGCGGGTTCTCGCCCGCCTCAAGGCCGTCAACGTGGTAGGCCATCTGCCCGTCGCGCTGATTGGTGGCGACGTGCTTCTTGGGACGGTTGATCGGCAGTTGCAGGTAGTTTGTGCCGACGCGGTAGCGCTGCGTGTCGGAATAAGAGAACGTGCGGCCTTGCAGCATCTTGTCGTCGGAGAAATCGAGTCCGTCAACGAGGACGCCCGTGCCGAACGCCGCCTGTTCGACTTCGGCGAAATAATTTTCGGGGTTGCGGTCTAAGACCATGCGCCCGACGGGCAGCATCGGAAACTGCTCCTCCGGCCAGATTTTCGTGTCGTCGAGCGGGTCGAAATCGAGTTCCGGGTGCTCGTCGTCGCTCATGATCTGCACGCGCAGTTCCCATTCGGGGAAGTCTTTGCGCTCGATGGCGTCGAACAAATCCTGCGTCGCGTGGTTGAAGTTCGTGATCTGGTCTGCCTGTTCTTGCGTCAAAGAGCGCACGCCCTGCTTCGGAATCCAGTGGTACTTGACGAGCACGCCCACGCCCTCCGAGTTGACCATCTTGTAGGTATTGACGCCCGCGCCTTCCTGCTCGCGATAGTTGGCCGGGATGCCGCGCGGGCTAAAGAGCCACGAGATCATGTGCATGGATTCGGGCGTGAGGCTGATGAAATCGAAGATGCGATTCGGGTCTTGGCGATTCGTCACGGGGTCGGGCTTGAAGGCGTGAACCACGTCCGGGAACTTCAAAGGGTCGCGTATGAAAAATACTTTCAGGTTGTTGCCGACCAAATCCCAGTTGCCGTCTTCGGTGTAGAACTTGACGGCGAAGCCGCGCGGGTCGCGCAAATTTTCGGGCGAGTGGCCGCCGTGAATGACGGTCGAGAAGCGAACGAAGACGGGAGTCTTCTTGCCCTTCTCCTGAAACAATTTCGCGCGCGTGTACTTGCCGGCAGGCTCGCTGCCGATGCGCCCGTAAGCCTCGAAGTAGCCGTGCGCGCCCGCGCCGCGCGCGTGGACGACGCGCTCCGGAATGCGCTCGCGGTCGAAGTGCGTGATCTTCTCAAGGAACTGGTAGTTCTCCAAAACCGTAGGCCCGCGCTCGCCCACCGTGCGCGTGTTCTGGTTGTCATAGACGGGATGGCCTTGCCGGTTCGTCAACAGGGGCTGCTCCTCCCGTGCGCCGCCCGTCGCCTCCGTCTGGCCGTTATCTTTCTCCTCGCTCATTCATCTCTCTCCTCTCTAAGTTAAGAACAATAATTATTATTGTTCCGATGTTAAAAAATTTTACCGGCGGCAATCCCGGCAACGACCCAGGATTTCCAAACGATAGTCGTGCACCTCGAAACCCGCCTGCGGCTTCACCTGCTTGAGCCACGCGGAGCCTTTCGCGGCGTCCAGGTCCCAGACCTTGCCGCACTCCAGGCAGCGCGTGTGGTAATGATGGTCGGTGCGAATGTCGTAGCGCGCGGCGGCGTCGCCATAAGTGAGTTTGGAAATCACCTCGCACTTGATGAGGGCTTCCAGATTTTTATAGACGGTCGCCAGGCTGATGCGCGGAAGACGCGGCTTGACGGCGAGATAAATCTCCTCGGCGGTCGGGTGGTGGTCAACGTTGCTCAGGTAATCGAAGACGGCGGCGCGCTGCGACGTGAGTTGCACGCCGCGCTCGCTGAGTGCCTGTCGCAGTAATGCCCCGCGCTCGCCTGTTTTCTTCTTCGTGCTCAACGGAAACCGCCCTTTCTCTTTTCAAACCGCACTCATCTTCGATCACGCCGCCGCGAAAGTCAATAATAATTATTACTTTGAACTAATGGACGTGGCGATGCCCGGTGCCGGAGCGACCGGAGAAACATGTCGCCCGTCGCGCTCGCCGGGCGTTATAATTCGGTTCCTGCGTTTTGCGGAATCTTCGTTCGGGGGATCGACGTGACAAAAAAACATCTTGCGGCGCGTGCGGTTTTATGGTCGGCTTGCTTCGTCGCGGCGGCGGCGGCGGCCATGTTCGTCGGCTTCGAAGCCGGGGCGGGCGCGCGCGGCCTGCCTCTTTCCGGCCAGCAGGCCTTTCGCCCCTACGGTTATTTTTCGCTCGTGGGCAAGCCGCCGAAGGGGTTTGAGAATTTCGACACCATTCAATACTGGCGCAGGGCGGATGAGCAGAGTGGGCCGGACATTTCAGATCGCACGTCGGGTTTGAACGTGACCGGCGGAGTCGTCTACCGCTACGCCACGATCTCGATCACGCGGCAAAAGTTCGTCTTCACCACGAAGCGTGTCAGGGGCATCAGCTACGCGTTTTCGGGTCGCTTCCTGACGACCGATTTCGTCGACGCCGAGATGAATCTGGAAAAGCCCGTGCTCACGGGCACGCTGACGAAATATAGAGACGGGAAGCGCGCCGCCGAGGCCAACGTCAGGCTCACTTATTTCGCCGGAACTTAGACGCGCGCCGTCGCCCACACTTTTTTAAACCCGGAGAGAATTTCTGAGCCGTAAAGGAACGCCCCTGTGGACGGTATTCGCGCTCGTGGCTTTCGCCGCGAATTCCATCCTGTGCCGCCTGGCGCTGGGCAGGGCGGCGATTGACGCGGCGAGTTTTACGAGCGTGCGCCTGGCTTCGGGCGCGTTGATGTTGTCACTCATCGCGGCGGCGTTCGGCAAAAAAGTCCCTGCGTCGGCGCGCCGGTACAAACCGCTTTCGGCGTTGTTGCTGTTCCTCTACGCGGCGGCCTTTTCTTTCGCCTACATCAACCTGAGCACGGGAACGGGCGCGCTGATTTTATTCGGCTCGGTGCAGGCGACAATGCTGTCAGTTGCGCTCCGTTCCGGGGAGCGGCCGCACGCGTCGGAGTGGGCGGGACTCCTGCTCGCGCTCGGCGGCCTGGTGTATCTGGTGTTTCCGGGTCTGCAAGCCGCGCCGCCGCTCTTGAGTTCAACTTGCATGGTCGTCGCGGGCGTCTCGTGGGGGCTTTACTCTCTGCGCGGGCGCGGCTCGGCCGATCCGCTCTCGGACACGACCGGGAATTTCGTGCTCGCACTGCCTCTGGCTTTAGCGTTCAACTTACTCGCGCTTCGCGGCGACGCGCACGTTTCGCGCGCGGGCATCATGCTCGCCGTCCTGTCGGGCGCGCTGGCTTCGGGCGTGGGCTACGTCGTGTGGTATGCCGCGCTCAGAGGACTGACGGCGACGCGTGCGGCGACGGTGCAGTTGGCCGTGCCGGTGCTGGCGGCGGCGGGCGGCATCGTCGTCATGTCGGAGCGCGTCACGCTGCGCCTGCTGCTCGCGGCGGTGGTGATTCTCGGAGGCGTCGCTCTCGCGCTGCTCGGCCGCGCGCGGGCGGCGCGCACAAAGACGGTTTATGAACTTTGAGGTGATGGGAAATTTGTGCATACGCTTTATGCCGGCGGCGAGTTAATCCGTGCGTGAGGCGCTTCCGCAATTCAAAAAGGATTGACAAAATTTGCATGCACGGCATAGTGTGTCTGCGTTTTTCACCAACCCATCTTGATGTTCATAAAGACATTGAGACGTGCGCTTAAAAGGGGAATTAGGATGCGCCTCAGGCTTCACAAAACTTCTTTCCTTTTCGCAGCCATAACCGCCCTTCTGCTCTGTGCGAATATAGCCTCGGCACAGGAAGATACAACGCCCAAGAAGCGTCTACGCAGCCCGGCCATAACCAGAGGTCTCATCGGCGGCGAATCGCATGACAGTTATGTGATTCGTGCCCGGAGAGGCCGGACTATGACCGTTCAAATCTCCTGGCGACGCGAAGGCGATAATCGCGCCGAGTTCACTGTCAGCGAATCATCGAATTTCTACAATGCAGAGCAAGTGACATTCGGCAGGGAATCCAACAACGGCAGGCGTTGGACCGGGAAAATCCCTGATACCCGTGATTACTACATCTACGTAGTTGGTCATCCGACGGCGCGTTATACGCTCAGAGTGACGGTCAGGTAGTTAATGTACGGGACTTCACGGGTACCGACGCCGCGCCCGATTGGTCATTCGCGCCGCCCGCCCGCCCGATAAATACCCGCTTGTGCTGCGTCCTTGCAGCGCAGTTTAAATGCCACTCGCGGAGGGCGGCTGAAACGTGGCCTCAGCCCCTACGACACATACGGAAATCCCTAAAGCTTAAAGGAGGAATGACAATGTTCGCATTTGATCGCAAGAAGTTCTTTGACGGCTACCGCATCCGCTTCGGGCCTCTGACGCAGGATTTGGTGGATGCGCTGGAGTTCCTGCTGGGTCAGATTGAGCAGGATAACAGGTTCGCCGGGACGGAGACGGACAGGCGGCAGCTAGCTTATTGCCTGGCGACCTTTAAATGGGAGACCGCACACACCATGAAGCCGATTGATGAACGCGGCTCAGCCACGTACTTCAATTCTCGTTACGGCCCTCAAACAAAGGTCGGCAAGACTCTGGGAAACACTAAGACCGGCGACGGGGCACTATTTCACGGACGCGGGTACGTGCAACTGACCGGGCGCAGAAATTACACCAAAGCGAAAACATTGACGGGAGTTGATCTGGTGGCTGAACCAGACCGCGCAAAGAACCCTGAACTCGCATACAGGATAGCTATTCAGGGAATGAAAGAGGGCTGGTTTACGGGCAGGAAACTCAGCCAATACATCAAAGACGGTCTGCCGCCGGATTATGAAGGCGCTCGCACCATCATCAACGATCACGATAAAGCGCAAAACATTGCCGACATAGCTCGACGCTTCAACGAAGTTCTGCTCGCCGCAATGAAGTAAGCCGCACCCGACGGGTCGTCCCGGCGAGCGCGAGCCGGCAGGTCTTTCGTCGAAAGCATGTGAAGTTGAACTCGGATGCAGAGAGACTCTCTGAAGACGACAATCGCCGCGCTCGCCGGGCTCTACTTTTTGTGGTGCGCTTATGATCCGTTTCAGTGGCATTTGATTGACGGCGTCAACCTCGTCATACACGAAGCGGGGCACATCGTCTTTATGCCGTTCGGCGGTCTCATCACGGTCGCGGGCGGCTCGCTGTTTCAAGTCATCGTGCCCGCCGCCTTCGTCGCCTACTTTTACCGGCGCGGGCAACACTACTCCGCCGCGCTCGTCCTGTTCTGGGTGGGCGAGAGTTTGCTGAACGTCTCGGTCTATGCGGGCGACGCGCTGGACTTGCAACTCCCGCTCTTAGGCGGCGAGGATTCGATTCACGACTGGAACCACCTGCTCGGTTCTACGGGGCTGCTCCCTTCGACCCACAGAATCGCCGCCGCCATCCGCCTCGCGGGCACGCTCGCCATATTCGCCGCCTGCTTCTTCTCGCTCAAATACGCACGCCGCAGCGACGACGTGGCGGGAGAGTTTTAACGCGCGGCCACAGACCGCACGCTCACGCTTCCGGCGCGCTTTCACTTTGCGTGGATTTTGTGCGATGCTGTGCGTGCATAACCCGTCGCCGTTTACGTGGAGGGCGGGAGAAATAATTTTGAGGAGAGCGAAGTAATGCGTTCACTAATCTCTATGGTCTCCGCGCTCGGCCTGTCCGCCTGCGCGCTGCTCGCGGCCTGTAGCCCGCAGGACGGCAGCGCGCCCGCCAACACCAGCAGCAGCCGCAGCGCACCGGCACCGGCGACGGCAACGGCGACAAACGACACGGGCGCGCAGACGACGAAGCAAGCGCCCGCCCCCACGCCTGCCGCCGACGAGACGCGCCGCATCAGCATCGAAGAGACGCAGGCATCCATCGCGGCGGGCAACGCGCTCATCGTTGACGTGCGCGACGAGAGCGTTTACAAGGCGAGCCACATCAAGGGCGCGAAAAACATTCCGCTGTCGCGTTTCGACCAGCGCACCGGCGAGTTGCCGAAGGACAAGTTGATCATCACCTACTGCGCTTGACCGAGCGAACAGACCAGCGCCCGTGCGGTGCAGATGCTCAACGCCAAAGGAAACACGAACGCCGCCGCCCTGCTCGGCGGTTGGAACGCCTGGCTCGCCGCGAAATTGCCCGTCGAGTCAGCACAATGAAATAAGCCGTCAGCGATTAGCTCTCAGCAGACAGCACAGAAGGCAACCGGCGAGTCCGTCTCCGGCTGCCTTTTGCTTTTGGTCTCAACCGCCTCTTGCCTCGACGTGCTAGCGAAATCATCCCGCTTCAATACTAATTCCTCATCACAAACATACTTCTGCGACACCGAAGGCGTGAGGTGTCTCTGGTTAACAATGCCGCGCCGTAGCATTTCTCTATAAACATAATGAGTGAGAGGGAAGGAATCGCAGGAGATGGGAATTAAATTGAAGAGACTCAAAGAACAGGTGTTGGTGATCACGGGCGCGTCGTCCGGCATCGGGCTGGCGACGGCGCGCATGGCGGCGAAGCGTGGCGCGCGGCTCGTCCTCGCGGCGCGCAGCGAAAACGCGCTCCGGCAGTTAACGGAAGAGATTAAAGCTCAGGGCGGCGAAGCCGTCTATGTCGTCGCCGACGTGGGCAGGCAGGAAGACGTGCGTGCGATTGCCGCGAAGGCGCAGGAGGCGTTTGGCGGTTTCGACACGTGGGTCAACAACGCCGGGATCGGGATGTACGGC
>DASQDV010000264.1:0-3130 GCA_035633995.1 Pyrinomonadaceae bacterium
TGGCGAAGCACTTTGAGCGAGTCGATGCCGGAGACGGTTGAAGCGACGGGCAGACTCATCGCATAGCGCAAAGCCTCGCTCGCGGTGACGACACGCTTTTTAATGGCGTCGCCCCCGACTCCCAGACTCTTCATGCCGAGCGGGGCGATGCCGCGCCGCAGCACTTCGGGCAAGACCTGCTGCTCGAAACTGCGGAAGGTGGCGTCGAAGGGGTTTAAGGGAAACTGGCAGGTGTCGAACGGGTAATCGTGCGCGAGCATCTTGAGATGAATGGCGGGGTCTTTGTGGCCGGTGAAGCCGACGAAGCGCACCTTGCCTTCGCGCTGCGCCTGCTCCAACGCTTCGATGACGCCGCCCGCCGCGAAGTGCAGGTCAGGATCGTTGTCGTGGATAACTTCGTGAACCTGCCAGAGGTCTAGATAGTCTGTGCGGAGCCGTCTGAGCGATTGTTCGAGTTGGCGCATGGCGGTCTTGCGGTCGCGCCCGTGCGTGCAGACCTTCGACATCAGAAAGACCCTGTGGCGGCGACCGACGAGAGCTTCGCCCATCAACTCTTCGCTCAGCCCTTCGTGATACTCCCACGCGTTGTCCATGAAATCTATCCCGGCGTCAACGGCCTCGCGGACGATCTGCAAAGCCTCGCGCTTCGACTTCGTTTCGCCGATGTGCGAGCCGCCGAGCGCGAGCGCGGAGACTTCGACGCCGGTGCGCCCCAAAGCCCTGCGCGGCACTTCACCGGAAGATTTACTCTCAACCATAAAGCCCTCCCTGACGGCTTCCCACGAGGCCGGAAGCAACTCTCGATACTTTGATTCGATGAACGGTGAGACCGAAGTATGCCACAGAGAGAGGCGCGGCGAGAAGATTTAATGTTGAAAACGAAGGCGGGAGGCTCTGACCTGTCAAAGCCTCCCGCCCTTGTTTCGTTGATGCGCGCCGCCGCTTAGAACGAGTATTTGAGCGCGAACTGGATGCGGCGCATGGGCGTCGCCGTCGTCGTCGCCTGACCGAAGCCGGGGGCTTCGAGGAAGCGCACGGGGATGCCGTAGTTGGCGCGGTTGATGAAGTTGAAGGCGTCCACGCGGAAGAGTACGTCGTGCCCTTCACGCACGCGGAAGCGTTTGACGAGCGCGAGGTTGAGATCGAGTATGCCGCCCGCGCGGAAGGTGTTGCGCCCGACCGCGCCGTTCTCGCCCACGGGGGCAAGGAGCGAATTCGGATCGGAGGCCGTCAGTCGTAGAGGCTGGCGGCGGTCGCCCGTGCGCTCAAGCCCCGCAGTCGTGTTGAGGCGGTCGGTCAGGTTGCCGTCGAGGTTCACGTCGTAGATCGAGTTGACGGTGAAAGGCTGGCCGGTCTGATAGCTGCCCGTTCCCGCCAGTTGCAGGTCACGGAAGATGAGACGGGCGGCGCGGTTTTGTAGTTCGGGAAAGTCGTAGACGAAGTTGTCAGAGAAGCGGTGGCGTATGTCGAAATTGGCCGGGGCGCGCTCGGCGCGCAGGTCGCGCGAGTCCTGCGGGAGCGCGGACGCGCCCGCGAGATCGAACACGTCCGACACTTCGTCGAGCACCTTGCCGAAGGTGTAGGCCGCCTGATATTGCAGGCGTCGGCGCAGGCGGCTGCGCAGTTGGACTTGCAGCGAGTCGTAGCGCGAGCGCGCGGTCGTCTCGAAGCGTGAGACGAACCCTGCGTTCGGGTTGGGGCGACCGCCTTCGGGCGCAATCGAGAGGCCGAAGACGAGCGGTTGCACGCCGTCCTCGGGGTCGTCCTCTTGCGAGACTCTGAAGTCGAGCGGGATGAGGATGCTGTTGAGTCCGAGGTTGGGCGTGCTGAAACGCAGCAGGTTGCGGGCGCGCGTGCCGACGTAGGCCACAGAGAGCACTGTGTCGCGCGACAGTTGTTGCTCGACGCTGAGAGTCTAGTGCTCTGCGCGCGGCGAGTTGAGCGCGCGCGCGGGGAGCGTCGCGCCGAAGATGCTCGAAGTCGGCGCATCCTCGCCCGTGACGAGCCGGTTGATGCCCGGGATGAGTTCCCGGATGTTCAGTTGCGGGTTGAGGCGGTTGAGCGTGCCCGGCTGCACGAGTCCGAGTTCGCCGTTGCTCGGGTTGAGCAGTTGGAGCCGCCCCAGTTCACGGTCGCGCCCGGCGACGAAGTTGCCGAGGCCGCCGGAGAAGTTGACCGTGAGGAAATTGGGATAGACGTTTCTGGACTGGCTGACGACCGCGCCGAGAATTTGATCGTAGAAGATTCCGTAGCCGCCGCGGAAGACCGTGAGCCGATCAGCCCCGAAGATGTTGGGCGCGTAGGCCACGCCGAAGCGCGGGGCGAAGTTGGAGCGGTCGGGGTCGAAGATGCGGCGGCGTCCGCCGATGAAGTCGCGCAGCCCCGGCACTTCGCTCAGTTCGGCGGCGTCGAAGGAGCCTTCGATGCGCCGCTGCCGCTCGCCCGGCACAGTGTTGTACTCGTAGCGCAGGCCGAAGGAGAGCGAGAGGTTGCGCCGCACACGCCACACGTCCTGCCCGAAGAAATTGTACTGGTAGAAGCGCAGCCCGATGTCGGATTCGCGCGTCGCCAGCGTTTGGAAGAAGCCGCTGGCAGCCCCGGCGGCGGCAAGGTCAACGGCGTTGATGAAGCCTCCGGCGGCCTCCGGCTCACCGTCCGCTCCGATCCTGATGTCGGGCGCGCCGTTGAAGGTGATGAGCGGGCGGGCGTTGCGCGGCAGGTCGCTGCTGAGTTCGGTGCGGCGGATGTCCGTGCCGAAGGCGAGGCTGTGATCTGCGGCGCGCAGCGTCAGCGTGTCGGCGATCTGATAGGTGTTGTTGACGCGCTGCTGCGGGAAGTTGAACACGTCCACGCCGAGCGGGCTGAAACCCGCGATTGAGACCTGACCGACCGGCCCCAGTTCCGCTTCGGTCGTGAGCCCGGTCGAAGCGTACACGACCGCCCCCGTGTTGGGGGTAAACGCGGTGTCGGGCAGCGTGTTGTTGACGATGAAAGGCGCGTTCAAGAGGAATGGGACGTTCGGCAGACGCGAACTCAAAACCTGATAGGTGGTGTCGCGCACCTCTGCGAAGTTGAGACTCGTGCGCCCGTAGGAGAGGCGCAGTTGATTGAACATGGGGCGCGTGGAGTT
>DASQDV010000265.1:0-1599 GCA_035633995.1 Pyrinomonadaceae bacterium
ATTGATCATGGCGATGACGGGTTTCGGGAAAGTGTCAATCGCGGTAAAGAGCGAGCGCCCGGTCATCACGTCGCGCTGCGTGATGGCGGTGCGGTCGGCAAATTCCGCGATGTCCGCGCCCGCGATGAACGCCTTGTCGCCCGCGCCCGTGAACACGACGACGCGCACCGCTTCGTCGTTGCGCAACTCTTCGAGCGCCGCCGCGCCCTCGGCGCGCGTCTGGATGTTCAAGGCGTTGCGTTTCTCAGGACGATTGATCGTGATGATGGCGACGCGCCCGCGCCGCTCGATGAGCAAAGTTTCGTATGATGCCGACATTAAATTTTTCTCCGAAAAATAGTTTCAGGTTGCAAATTTCAAGTTTCAAGACTGAGGAGGTTCTACGGTCTTTAACTTGAAACCTGCAACCTGAAACTTCGGTCGTTAATCTTCTTCCGCCGGCGCGCCCTGATCGTCTGCGACCCAGGAGACGAAGAGGCGGAGCCAGTTCTCGGTGGGTTCGAGGATGGCGACGCCGATGCGCGCCGTGCCGTAGATGGCCGAGGCGATGCGCACGACGCGTGCGGTGACTTCGATGGGCGCGCCGTCCGGGCGGTGCGCGCGTAGATAGAGTTGTTCGCCGCGCGTCACTTTCTGGTTGAGGTGGAAGAGTGCGCCGGTGGTGGAAATGTCGTCCGTCTCGGTCGGCTCGCTCCACGCCGCGCCGTCCTCCGCGCGACCGGAGACGACGATGGGCAAACGCAGCGCCATGCGCAACGCGAAACGTCTCTCTTCATTGGTCGGCGTCGTCATAAAAGTAAGCAGTAAGCGGTAAGCAGTAAGCAGTCAATAATTCGTGAACTGCAAAGATTAGCGACGGCGGTAACGGCTGTGAGTTTTTCACTGCTCGCTGCTCACCGCTTACTGCTTACTTCCTCATCGTTCCAGTTGTAGAAACCTTCGCCGCTCTTTTTGCCGAGACGCCCGGCGGCGACCATGCGGCGCAAGATTTCCGGCGGGCGAAAAGTTTCGGAGCCGAGCGTGCGGTGCAAATATTCGGCAATGCTCAGACGGACATCGAGGCCGACCAAATCGGTCAGACGCAGCGGCCCCATCGGGTGATTGTAGCCGAGTTCCATCGCGGTATCTATATCTTTCGCGCTCGCCACCTCCTGCTCCAGCATCCGCATCGCTTCCAACCCTAAAGCCACGCCCAGACGGCTCGACGCGAAACCCGGCACGTCTCTCACCGTGATCGGCTCTTTCTTCATACGCTGCCCGACGGCGCGCGCCGTTTGAATCGTCTCCGCGCTCGTCTCTTTTCCGACGACGATCTCCACGAGGCGCATGATGTGTACGGGGTTGAAGAAGTGCATGCCGACGACGCGTTCGGGGCGGTGCGCGGCGCTCGCAATCTCCGTGATCGAGAGCGAAGAAGTGTTTGTCGCGAAGATGAAATCACGCTCCGCAATTTTCTCGACTTCGCGCAGAGTCTCCTGCTTCAACTCCATGCGTTCGGGGACGGCTTCGATGTAGAGGTCTGCGTGGGCGGTTTCGGAGAGGCTCGTCGCGCCGCGTATGCGTTGCAGGACGAGGTCGCGCTCGGCTTCGGTGGTCTTG
>DASQDV010000266.1:0-1775 GCA_035633995.1 Pyrinomonadaceae bacterium
ATTTGAAACTCACGCGGTCGGCGGCCAACTCCTGCACGCGCAAAGGCTCGAAGCCCGAACCCCAGTAGAGCAGGCGCTTGCCCGTCAGCGGATCGTCGAAGGCCATCGGGTCGATGTTGACGAACGACTTGCCGCACTTCAGAGGCTTGCCGATGTCCGTAAACGGCCCCTCAGGCCGTCGTGCGGTGGCGACGGCGAGGCACAAGCCCGTCAGGGTGTTCGGGTCGGCGGAGTAGTACATGTAGAACGTGTCGCCGTGCTGGCTGACGTGCGGCGCCCAGAACTTTTGCGTCTCGTTAGCCCACGCGGGCTTCGCGGGCAGCGCGTCGCCCATGCGCTCCCAGCGGACGAGATCGCGCGAGCGCGCGACCTGTATATTGATGGTCTTGCCTGCGGCGACGGCCTGCGTGGCGTAGGCGTAGAAGAGGCCGTCGGTGGCGCGGATGACGGTCGGGTCGGGAAAATCTTCGTCGAAGATGGGGTTCGTATAAGTGTTCGCCGTCGCGCCTGCCTGCGCCGCGCTCGTCCCGGGATTTCTCACGCGCGGCTGCCCGACGGCGACTAACGGCGCAAACACGAGCACCGAGAAGGCGACGAGCGGCCATGCCCATCCAATCCTTCGCCTGCCTCTCATGTCGTCTCTCAAAATGTGCTTCATCTCGCTACGCATTTACTTTGCCGTCACCACGCGCACGGAGTCCCAGTGGTTTTCCGAACTGCTCCAGCCGTAGAGCATGACGCGAAAGTTGCGCGGCATGTTCTTGATCGTCTTGCTCAAGCCTTCCTGCCCGTTGAGCATGAACAGAAATTCGTCGCCGCGCCGCACGATGCCGAGCGTCGGGTTCTTGATCCGGGTCGCCAGTTTACGGTTGTCGAGCCGCTCGCCCGCGCCGTCCACGACCGACCACGCTTCAAACGTCCCCTCGCTCGTCCATATCCACTCGATGCGATTGCGCCCCGAGCCATCGAACATGATGGTCAGAACTGCCGTTCCGAGTGATTCGCCTTTCTCGTTCGGGTCGGGCAGAGGCATCTCGACCTTTGTGATCGTGCCTTCGACGATGAAACGTTCGCCCGTAAAACTCCGCTTCGTGCGGACGCCGGAGCGCGAACCGCCCATGCCGCGCATGTGCAACCTGCCCTCTTCGACTTTCAGTTTGCCGCCGCTCACGCCCTGAAAACTGAACTGCTCCCACCTCTCCGCGTCCAGAGCCTTGCCGTCGAAGTTATCGATCCACTCGTCAACCGCCGGAGCCGCTTGCTGCTGCGGCGGCGGCTGCGCGGGCGTTTGCGCGAGCGCGGCGCACGCGGCCAGCAGGCACGCGGCCAGCACGGAACTCGAAAGACGCCGGAAACTCTTCATCACTTCCCCCTTACTGTCCGCTCCTCAAAACTGCACGTTGGCGAGCCGCCTGACGAGCGCAAGCAGATCGTCCTGCGACTGTTTCCTCTGCCCCTCGTTCAAACGCTTCGAGGCGGCGAAGGCGGCCTGCGCTTCGGTCGTGCGCTTCAGGCGTGTGTAGGCTCGCCCCAGTTGATAATGCGCCTCGACGGAATCCGGCTCAAGTTCGGCGGCGCGCCGGAGTTGCTCGACGGCCAACTCCACGCGCCCCGCGCGCAGGTAGAGATTGCCGAGCGCGAGGCGCGCGACGGCGAGCGCGGGGTCGAATTCCAGAGCGCGCAGCAAAGATTCTTCGGCGCGCGAGGTGTCCGGCGAATTTCGTTTCAGAAGCGCGTCGGCCAACAGGTAATGCACGGGCGCGAGTTGCCGGTTG
>DASQDV010000267.1:0-8048 GCA_035633995.1 Pyrinomonadaceae bacterium
CGTCGGAATTTTGCGCCTGCTCAAAACTGCCGATATAGCTCAGAGCCTCGATGCACTCTTTGGCCCCGGCCTCGTCGCCGCGCCGCTTCGCCATCAGATACCGCCGCGAAAGTTGCAACGGCACAGCGGCTCCCCTTAACAACCCCTTCGTTTCGTTGTGAATTTTTTGCGCGCGCCCGTTGTCTTGATTGCGATAGGCAGCAAGGAAATCCTCCAGCACCTGTTCATCAGTCTTGAAAAGCGTCTGTTCGTTGTCGAGCCGGTGCAGGTTCCGGCGCGCTTCGTCTGCCCACGGCGAAGAGGAATCCTTCTGCAAATAGAGCGTCCACGATTCCTTCGCCTGACGCGGCAGTTCCAATTCCTGTAAGGCCAAAGACCTGTTAAAAAGTGGCTCCAATAGCTGGCTATCAAGTTCCGTCGCCGTGGTCAACTCTTCCAAACTATTGGCAAGGTATTCGAGCTTCTTCTCTTTCGCCGAAGTTTTTGCCAGTTCGAAATAGGCCGCGCCGAGGTCGTTATGAATCTGCGCGTTTTGTTCGGCAAATTTCAATGCGCGCTCAAATTCCTTGATGGCGTCGGTGTACTTTTGCTGCGTGAGATAGAAGACGCCCAGTGAGTGAAGTGTCTGAGCATTCGGAGTTCGTTCCGTGGCATCGATCAAACTGTTTTCGATGCGCCGCAGGCGGTTCTTCTCCGTCGGCTCCTGCGTTCCGCGTAACTGCGCCAAAGGTGCGTAGGCGAATTCGGAAAGGCGTGTTTCGGTTGGCCGCTCCTGCCGGTAAATCGACCGCAGTTCGGCGAGCTCGTCGGGGTGATCTTTAGTGCCGAAGTAAACTGCCGAAACCAGCACGGCAATCAGCAACGCCGCAAACGTAGCGACATACTTCGGCTGACTGAAGAACGCTTTGAGCGAAGCAAAAAACGAAGGCTTGTCTGCCGGTACTTGTGCGTTCTGAGCTAGCGCCTTTTCTCGCAACGCCTGCGTCAGTCTCAGCTTGAAGCGTCTTTCGGGATCATCGGCGAGAGTCGCTCGAAAGCTTGAAGCATCTACTTCGTCGAGATGCTCGAACACGTAATCATTGATGAGCACGTCTTCCGCAAGCTCGACCTGCGAACAAAACTCCTCATCCGTGAACAGAAGTTCTTCCACCCCTTCGCGTGTCGTTTCATCTGAAACTCGACCCAAAAGATACTCACGGATGGTCTTTTCATTTTTGAAGGATTCGCCCATGGCTATTGCCGCCAATTACATGTGTCATGATCGGGCGTTATGTAACTTATTTCTTAGTTCATACACTCCTGCACACAAATCTTCAATTTCTGTTTGATTCGCTTCACGCGCATACGCAAAGCCGTCTGTGTCATTTCCAGCCGCTCCGAGATGCGACGGTGCAGTTCAATCTTCGCCTGCTTAACCTCCGAAAAATAATCAAGAATTAAATTTCGGCTCTCCGGCGAGAGTTCCGCGAGACACTTATCCAGACATTCGCCGGAAAAACTCTGCTCCGCAGGAGCCTTCGCGGCAAGTGGTATTTCGTCAATGTCCAGATGATTCAACTCTTTTCTTAACGATTCACGATAGACATTTTTCGCCACGCCATAACAATAGGCGAGCTTGTTTTCGATATTTTCTTCCGAGATTTTCAGGATCACACGGTTGATGGTTTCATCCGCCAACTCATCGGAGAAGCGACAATGACGCTGCGAAAAAAATGTGCACAGCCGAAAACGCAAGCGTTCATACTCCTCGCCCGCGCTGCTGTCGCCACTAGGACTAAGCCACACGAGAAAGTTCTTGAACTTCTCCGTCGTCACTTCTTTTTTCACTTTGGTTTCCGGTAACGGTAGATAACCCAGGTTCGAGAGGTCGGGAAATTCGGCGATAGAATAGCGTAATTATCAAAGGAAAGACAGATACATTATCTCACCGGGATAAGCGGAGAAGCCCGAACCGCTAAGAGGCTCGGGCTGCCTGAGTCGAGGTTGAAGCAATGCCGTCGAAGTGTGTTTCTCTTGTCCGGCTGCCGTCATCGTCCGGTTAGTAATACCAGACGGACAGTGTGGCTTGATCGACATCGCTGTCATCCTGCGTAATCAGATCGAGAAAGGTTGGCATTGTCGTGGTGGAAGAGAGGTATTGGTTCAGAGCCGCGGTCGGCAGTGTAAAGCTCAGCGTCTTGGGGTTAGGGGTAGGCGGGGTCCAGATGTTGCCGTATATAAAGTACAGGCCGGGCGCCGAATTAAAGGGAGCGGCTCCCACAGTGATAGTGTCGTTGTTCCATAAATCACCGGAATACTTGACACGAACTTCAAGCGTAGCGTAACAGACCCGGCAATTCCGAAGCTTGAAGCTGTCGGCGAAAACCTTATTGAAACGATTGTCGTCGTAGCCTTTAGGGGTCAGGTTAAGCGAGCTGAGATAGTTCGCCAACGTGGGGCTGAGAGTCACGGGATTTCCAGGCGGGTTGAAATTATCGGCGGCGTCATGTGTCTGCACGTCTGGACGGATTCCCCTGCACTCTCGCGGCAATGCAATCCGGAGGTCTTCTTGGTTTAACTCACGGGCTATTGCCAATCCGGGTACGAGCGGCTTTTCTTGCTGAGCCGGGAGTTGTTCCTGCTGCCGGATTGCCGGCTGCTGCTGTTGTCGGATTCTCGGTTCCTGTGCGATACCGGATGAGCTTAATGCCACAATCAGGAGGAGCATTGAAAGAATTGAGGAGGCGTGGAAGTGTTGGTTTTTCATTTTAGTTTTCCTCTATGAGCGGTTGTCGAAGTTGGCCGTGGTCGCCGACTCCGTGGGTTGGCGAGGAACCTTGTATGCTGCGGAGAGAGCGAGCAATTGCGAAATTTCTTGAAAGCAACAACGCCGCCAGTCGGGTTTTGTGCTTCACCTATGAGTGACTTTTCCCGTCAGAAACGTAACGCAGCCGTCGAACTATTTTTTCAGCCTTACAAGGAACAGGTGAGGAAGGTTGGTATATGGAAAAGTCGCGAGCGGGGGGCACCGGGGATATTGTGGGCGCAGCGGATCGTGAGCGATGCGTCAAATTCGATATGGACGCGGCGGCTTTGCTTGCCCGCACGCAGCCACGCGGATAATTTCACGCGACCGGCGGGCAGCCCGCGCAGTGCAGGCCGACGTTAGGTGGCATCACAGGGTAGAACCATGTTCGGAGACTGATTTATTGACGAAGGGAGCCGCGTTCTTCGGGTCAAACCTCCTCGTCGGGGCATCCCCTCCACGGAGGATTTCAGGCATCAGAGCTTCGGGAGACAAGAGGCAGTAACCTCCTAGAGCGCATTTGGCGAGCAAAATCGAGCAGAATCATGCTCCAACTTGTCACTCATAGTCAAAACTTATTCGTAAAACCTGCATTATCGGAATTAAACTGTCCTGTGGCAAACAACGTTTTTTAATTACAGATAGGGCTGAGGTAGTGGATGTGAAACGTTATGAAACGCGTTATGATTACTTACGTTTTCTGAAATTGATTAGGACAGAATTTACACGTTCGCACTGTAAATTACTTTTTTTCATCAAGATTGTGCAGTTTCGTGTGCTTGCAGCGTGTGACGCCTTTATCTGGCCCGTTTGGGTACCACCAACCCGTGTTGTTGCAATCTAGGCACGTTTGACCGTCTGGAACAATGTTAGTTGTCTTTGGCTGGTCTGGCAGTTCCCTGCCTTCGGCTTGGGCCTGTCTTTTGTCCAGTTTCCACAAGCGACGGCGCAGATGCTCGGCCATGAAGGCTGGCACGCTCGAGATGGTCGTGCGCCCGGCAGCAATGCGCAGTTCCGCGATCAGAACTTCGGCTAGCTCTTGCCAGCGATCGGCATCTGTCGGAGGGGAGTCCTTTCCCGTCACTTCTCTAGTCGCCTCCTTAAGCTTGGCGACCAATTTGGCGAAAGCCTCATCATCAATAAATTGCTCTTTAGTCTTAAAAGAAGTCTTAGGATCACCGGAAATACTAATACTTTCAACAGATAAACTATGCCTAGTCTGACTACTTTCTAGACTGACTAGTCTGTCTTGATCTTGGGCATGGCTAGTCTGACTAGTCAGACTACTCTGACTAGTCATGGTTCTTTCTTCTGGTAGAAAAACGGTGTATTCGTTGCCTTCATGCTCTCCGGCAATCTGCTTAACCTGTAAGAGTCCGATGGCGATTAAATGGGTGACATTGATATCGAAAGTCACACGCGCGCCGATGGCCGCTTTCTTCATCAGCTGAGGGCGCGAGATGCGCACGCTGCGCTTCGGAGTAATCGAGCCCCTGGTCATCGAATAGAGGGCATCATAAAGCTGCTTGCTTTTACCTTTGAACTCGCCGGCGGGGATGCTGACGCGCGTGAGAGAGTTTGGGACTTTGGAGAAGTCGCGGGTTGGCGCATGACTCTGACTAGTCTGTCTAGTAGTGGTAGTCTGACTAGTCAGACTAGGCATACTCGGAGATGGTTCTTGATCGTACTCTTCGAGCAAGGCGTCAAGATTACCGCGCGGCTTCTTTCGCGGCGGGTCGAGCGCTTTACTTAGTGATTCGTCGAGAAGTTTCCTGTCTGCTTTCTTCATCCCCTAAGACCTCTCTAATTTCTGATACCAGTTTGCGGTAAGCAAAAGCGGCGGCTGATTCTGCGTTGGCCTCGATGACCGATCTGAGCGTAGCGGTCGCTTCGCCGACGGCGACGGCGCGGGGAATTGTCGTCTGGAAAACAAAATCCTCTGTAAATCGCTCAATGACTTTCTCCCTCACGGTCTTATCTAAATTTTGCCGCGAAGTGTAGATGGATGAGAGAGCCATCACGAGCATGTCGGGGGAGTGGGCTTTTCTAACCTTCGCCACCTTTCGCAGTAATTGCGTCAAGCCATGCAGGGCAAAAGCACTAGTTTCAATTGGCACAATTGTCAGGTCGCTCAGAGCGAGCGCGTTCAATGTCGGCACACGTAGTGACGGCGGCGTGTCAATCACGCAGTAATCATAACCGGCCTTGGCGGGGGCTAATTTCTGCTTTAATAACAGTTCGCGCGAAACAGCCTGTCCGTCCAGGAGAGCTTCGGCGTCATCGTCAAGGCAAGAGGGCAGCACGTCCAATCGCGGGCGCACGTTGGCCGTATAGGTGGAGAAATCGCCACGCTCATCAAGCATCAATCTGTGTGAGGTATGGCGTGAATCCTCTAACTCCTCTAAATCTATGCCGAGCGAGGCGGAGAGGTTTCCCTGCGGATCGAGATCAACAGCCAACACGCGCGATCCTGTCGTCGCCAGCGTGACCGCGATATTTAGCGCGACAGTGGTTTTGGCACAGCCACCTTTGTGATTAGCGATGGCGATTGTCTTCAAGCGGCCTCCTCATAAGTCTCTCTGAGTTTCAAGACCTCCGCGCGGCTCACGTATTTGACGCGCTTGTCGAGTGGGTTGGAGAAAGACTTGATGAACCCTTGTTTAATCAAGTCGGTCATCTTCTGCCGGCTCACCATAAGTAGGGCGCGCGCCTCCGCCACAGTAATTAAATCATTTGGTTCTCTCATGATCCCATAAATTACTACATGCTACTGAATTTGCACAAGGTCAATCTAAATAGTTCTTATAATGCTTATTGAGCGTAACAGCACTTCGGGTGCATTGAGCTAAACAGCTGCTCCGAACAGCGAACCGACCAACCTCGTCTCCTCTTGTGCATGAGTAGCTACACCGCGCATCACGGCTCCGGCGGCGCAGCGAGCCTGGCGATAACCAGCGGCTTATCTTCCAACTCACGGCGATAGAAGACACGAGGTTGCTGTCTGGCGCGCTGTTGAGGGCTAGCTTCGCCCGCAACGCTTTGCAACAACAGGCCGCGCCGCCGGCCTTGCCGCCTGAGCAGTTCAACATTCTCGGCTGCACGCAACTCCGGGACGCGCTTAGTTGCGTAGTCGAGCCACTCGCGCAGCAGAATCTGGCCGTCGCGCGGAGCATCGTCGGCGCGGCCTGCCGTCAACCCCTCTACGGTCAGGGCATAGGTTAACAACCCGTGCTTTTGCGCCCTCGTTTCAGCGGCCTCCTGATAACTTTGCGACGCGGTAAGGATATACATGCCCTTCTCATAAGCGAGTTGCGCGAGTCCTTTTGAGTTCATCGGCCCGCGTCGCTGCTCATCCGCATTTAGCGCCTGTCCGGAGTTGCAGGCATCTATCACGAGCAGGAGGTGGCCTACGTCTACCTTCTCCAGGGCCAACTCAAGTTCTCGATCCGAGATGCTGCGGGCGAGCACCGATGGCAATGCAGCCGGGGCTCGACCCAACCCGGCCTGTCGCACAGCAATGTCATGTGGCAGCATAAAGAAACGCTGCCCGTCGGCCTTGCCGTGACCGGCGAAGAAGATGACGAGTTCGTCTTCGGGTTCGGCGCGGGCGACGAGTTGGCCAAGCGCGGCGAGCAGGCGGGCCTTGGTGGCATTCGCATCGAGTAGTGTCAGCACCTCGATGCGTTCGAAGTTACCGACCGTCGCCTCCTGCTGCTTGAGCACCGCGCCGAAGTCCAGCGCGTCGGCGACGGCATAGTTGAGGTTCAGGAAGCGCCGGTTTGACGCATACTTATTGATGCCGATGGCGAGTATGTAAGCCGTCCCCTTGCGTTTGAGGGCATCCGCCCCCTTCACCGTCAGCGCCGCGTCGCTACTCTTGATATTGTCGTTGTTGAAGGCGTATGCGGACAGCCGGTTCTCGCCTGCGACGATGGGCAGCGTCGTCTCCAGCACGGCCTTTCCGTCCCGCAGTTCGAGCGCGCCGCGCCAGACGCGAACGAGTGCACCGTTGCGGAAAAGGCGCAGGTCGCGCGCCCCGCTGCCAGCCGCGTGCGCGGGATCGGTTGCCGCCTCCCGCACCTCGACGCGGACGGTCAGGTTGCGGGTCGCTAACCCTTCCGCTGGCATTACCTGTCCCGCTGCCAGCGAGAGTTTCACTTCCGGTTGCCGCCGATCTTTCTGCAAGATAGTCTGGCCGGCGGAAGGCCGCCTGCCCGCGCTCACTTCGGCGAGCAGGCTCGGATAATAGAACTCGTTGAAGAAGATTTCGACCGGGCGCACGTCGTAATTGTTGCGCCCGAAGCGCCAGAGGAGTTGGTTCCACGCGGCGGGCGAACCGTCGAACAAGCCGTCCGGTGTGACGACTATCCAATCGCGCCGGTCAATGTTAACCAGACTGATCTGCTCGCGTCCGCTCGCCACGTTCCACATCTTCACCTGCGTATCGGCGCTGCCGCTCGCCAACATCCTGTCGTCGGGGCTGAAGGCGACGGATGTGACCCATGAGTCGTGACCGGAAAGTGTGTGAAGCAGTGCTCCCGTGCGGGCGTCCCAAAGTTTAGCGGTGCGATCCTTGCTGCCGCTCGCCAGCGTTTTGCCGTCGTGGCTAAAGGATAGCGAGGTGACCCATCGAAAGTCGGTCGAGCCGCAAGCTGGAGCGGAAAGTCCGGAGGTGACGAGTTCCGTCGTAAACAATTCCTCGGCGGCGGCGGCGCGGCCACGCGGCATGTGTCCGTCCAATCGTTTGAGCAACCGGCCTGTGGACACGTCCCAAAGCAGGATGTAATTGCTGTGGCCGCTGGCCAACACCTTGCCGTCGGGGCTGAAAGCCACGGCCAGCACCGTACCTATAGACCATTCGAGGGTGCGCAATTCCGCGCCTGTATCTGCCGCCCAGAGTTTGACCGTGCCATCGTTGCTGCCGCTGGCGACGAGTTTATCGTCAGGGCTGAAGGCGACGGCGTTGACCTGCTCGGTATGGCCTGTCAGCGCGCGCAACTGGCTTCCGGTGTCCGCGTTCCAGAGCCTCACAGTATTATCCGCCGTCAAGGTCTCTGCACGCTGCGCGAGCAGGTTGTCGAGGGACATGCCGCCGCTCGCGCTCGCCAGCACGCGCCCCGCGTGGCTAAAGGCGAGTGCATGCACCGCACCGGCATGACCCTTGAGCGTCAGTCGCTCCCGGCCGAGTTCGACATCCCAAAGTTTGATAGTCGAGTCAGAACCGGCGCTCGCCATGAGCTTAGCGTCATGACTGAAGACTAAC
>DASQDV010000268.1:0-1753 GCA_035633995.1 Pyrinomonadaceae bacterium
CTGCGGCGAGCGAGGGCGCGCGGAAGCGCGAGCCGATGCCGTAGGTCAAACCCTCGCGGTCGCGCACCTGTAGGCCGAGCCGCGAGGAGAGCGTGGATTCGCCGAGCGCGCCGTTGGCGAGCGTGGCCGCGTAGTAGTCGCTCGCCTGGCGGCGCAAGGGCGCAGCCGAGCCGAGCAGCACGTCAACGTTGGCCTTCTCCTTGAGCATGACGACCTCGCGCCGCGCAGACGCGGGCGGCTCAGGGTCTTCCACGCTGATCTCGACGCTCTCCGGCCCCGCGAACTCGCCGAAGACTTCCGCAAACAACTGTCGAACTTCGACGGCTTGCACGTCGCCGACGACGGAGAGGATGAGCGAACGCCCGCCGTAGCGTTCTTCGTAGAAGCGGCGCACGTCTTCGACCGTGATCGAGTTGAGGCTTTTGACCAGCGCGTCTCCGGCGTGGACGTAAAACGGGTTGGCCGGATCATAAGTGAGTTGGGAAAACTTTTCGTAGGCGCGCAGGCGCGTGTTGGCCTGCTGCTCTTGAACGGCGGCGACGGCCTGCTGGCGCAACTTCTCAAGTTCTTCAACGGGAAACGCGGGTTCGCGCAGTTCTTCGGCGAGCGTTGTGAGAAGCAGCGATAAATCTTTGGCGAGCGCGCGCCCCGCGATCTCTACGGCGAACGGGTCGGCGGCGAACTCTATTTGTGCGCCGACGGATTCAAGGTCGTTTGCCAGTTGGAGTTTCGTGCGGCGGCGCGTGCCGCGTTCGAGCATGTCGGCGGTGATGCGTGCAAGCCCGGGTTTGTCGCGTGGCTCGAAATACGAACCGGCGCGAAGACTTCCGCGTAGCGAAATGGTCGGGGTCGCGCGATTTTCGAGGACGAGCAGCACGGCGCCTGTTGCCAACTCTGTGCGGGCGACGCGCGCGGCGAAGTTCGAGCGCGCCGTGTTCGCGGCAGTGTTAGGAGCAGCGGCGTCGGAAGATTTCTCGCCGCGCCCGGCGAGCGGTTGCTGCTCCAACTCCTGCGGCGTCGTGCTCCCGCCCGCAATTATTTCGTTATCCGCGCCTTCCCGTTTCGACATCACCTTCCACTCCCATCCTGCAATCAAACTCAAAAATTTCCAGAACTATCAACGGCCACTCAAGCCTTTGCGTCTTACGTTTTAACTTTGCGCCTCCGGCGTGAAATACTTTTTCTCGCCGGAGGCGCAAAGAAGGAGAACCGCAAGGCGCAAAGAAAGTTTCTCTCGCCCGCTCGAACTTTACGCTTGATTACGACTCGCCTGATCAGTTTGCGCTTGTCTCTGCGGCATCGCCATCAGTTGCTATCTTCGGGATGAAGTAGCCGACCGTGCGATTGTCTTCCGCGAAATAGGTCTGCGCCACGCGCCGCACGTCCGGGGCGGCGACGCGCTCGATGTTGGCGGCGTAGTCTTTGTAGAAACGCCAGTCGGCGACGGCCTCTGCTTCGGACATCTGCGAGGCGATGTCCGATGTGCCGTCGCGGTTGTAGGCCACCTGCGCGATGATCTGTTGCTTCGCCTTCTCCACTTCGGCGTCCGGCAAGCCTTCTCCCGCGACCCGCGCTAACTCCGCGAGGATGGCCGCTTCGACTTCCGCAGGCGCAACGCCCGGTCGCACCGTGGCGTAGATGTTGAAGAGGCCGGGGTCGCGAAACTGATCGCAGTTCGACGTGACGGAGACGGCGAGTTCCGTCTCGACCAGCGCTTGATAAAAACGGCTCGTGACGCCGTTCGACATCGCCG
>DASQDV010000269.1:0-6437 GCA_035633995.1 Pyrinomonadaceae bacterium
CAAGGAGAAAGAGGCGAAGGCGCGCACGAAGGAGGCGAAAAAATATAACACCCTCAAAGATTTCGCCGAAGATCAATACGCCAGCGACCCTGAATTCCGCGATCAGGTGGACGACGCCTACCGCGACCTCCAGAGCAGCCATGCCGACGAAGCTTATCGCATCAACACGTCGCCGGGCAGACAATATCTGACGACCGAGAACGGGGGCGAATTGAAGATTCGGCGCGCGCTCTATGAAAACCCGCGCGTGCAGGAATACGTCAACCGTCTCGGCCAGTCCATCGTGCCGGAGGATTCCGAAAGTCTCTACGCCTTCAAAGTGACGGTGCATCCCGTCCCGGCGGCCTACACGCTTTCGACGGGCACGATCCTGATCACGACCGGCATGATCTCGATGCTCGACAACGAGGCGCAACTCGCCTACGTGCTCGCGCACGAACTCGCGCACGTCTATAAAGACCACTGGAAGATCAAAGTGATGATGCCGCTTGCGGAAGAGGAATATAACGAGCGGCAGGAGAAGAAGCGCGCGCGCTGGGGTCTGGTGGCCGGACTCGTGGGCGCGGGTCTCGGCGCGGCGATCAACGGCCGGGACGGCGCGACTTACGGCGGCGTCGGCGGCTTGCTCGCCGGCTACGCCATCAGCAGCTTGTACTCCAAAAAACTCTCGACCGATTGGGCGACCGCACAGGAGAACGAAGCCGACGACTTCGCGCTCAAAGCCGCGCTCGGCAAATCCTACGACATACAGGAAGTGCCGCGTCTCTACGAAGTGATGGCGCGCGTGGCGCGCAGCGACAGCCGCACGCAACTCGGTTTCCTCGGCGCGCGCGGGCGCATCCGCGAGCGCACGGAGTATGCGCAGAAAACGCTCGGCGGCGCTTTGCAGGGGCAGTATCAGGAGGCTTTGAAGTCGGGGAAACTGCTCGGCACGAGTCCCGAATACAATTTGATCATGGCCGAACTCAAACGCGACAACGGCATCGAGGCTTACTACTTCGACATGTTCCAGATGGCGCGCATGAACTTGCAGCAGTCCGTCACGCTGCGTTCGGACGACGCGCTCGCCGCCTACTATTACGGGCGCGTGATGAAACAGGTCGGGCGCAGCAAGGAAGACCTCGACACGGCGCAGCAATACCTGGCGACGGCCATCCGGCTCGACACGCGACAGGCCATCCCCGAAGTGCAACTCCACCGCGCCCTGATGTTGATGGACAGGAAAGACCCCGGCGCGCAGGGCGAGGCCGTCGCGGCGTTGAAACTCTACATCACGACCTACCAGCGTCGCCGGCTTGAGAGTTCGCGCGACGAGGCGTGGATTCCTTCAAACGTGGACATCCTCTACGACTACATGCGCCTCTTGGGCGACAAGATGTGGAAAGCGCCCGCGCCCGAAGTCGTACTCCGCCAGTTGGCCGCCGGGCAGGGAACTCAACCACAACCCGCTTCCACCGGCGCGCCCGCTTCCGCCGCGCCTTCGAGCACGGTCAAAACCTCGACAGGCGGCAGGCGTCCATGATGCGCCCCGACTCTCCCCCGCACAGAGGGCGCGCAGCGCGCAGGAAGTTTTTAAGCCTCGCGCTGCTCGCCCTTCTGGGCGCACTCTTAATCTTTCCCGACACGGCCTTCGAGCAGGCGTCGCCCACGCCGGCGAGCGTCTTCGAGATCGAACTGCCGGAACTCTCCGTTGCGCCGACCAGTCAGACGCAGTTGACGATTCCTTCGCCCAACGTCAACCAGATCAACTTGCACGTGCTGCGCCCCGTCGCAGACAACGTTGACTACAGCCAGCTTCGCGCAAGTCTCAACGGCGAGGCCGCCGCGCGCATTTACGAGATCGTCTCGAACACGCGCGGCAAGTTGATTCGCCTGAACCTGAAACGCTTCCCCGGCTTCGATTTGCAGGCCGGGCGCAACACCGTCGAGGTGTGGGCGCAGAACCGCAGGGGGCGGCAATATTACGCCAGCTTCGTCGTCAGCACGGCGACGGAGAACCGCAATCAGGACTTCGGCTATCAGGTCGTGCAAAGCGAGGGCGCGCGCCAGCAAGTGCCGCCCGAACTCGTCCTGTTAGAGCCGGAGCGCGAGGTGCTCTTGCCTGCGGGGCGCAGAAGTTTCCCGATACGTCTGACGGGCGTGGCGACGGCGGCCACTTCCGTCCAGAAGGTCACGGTCAATGGCAGGGACGTGCCCTTGAAGCGCGGCGCGCAGGTGACGCTGCGCGGTCTCGGGCTGGCAAACGAATCGAACCGCGTGACGTTCGACCTGCCCTACACCGTAGATGCCGGGACGACACAACTGGTCGTCGAGGCGACGGACGCGTCGGGCAATCGCACGCAGTTGCAGGTGCCCGTGCGCGCGGGCACGGCTGACAGCGCCGAGACGTTCACGGGCAAGAAGTACGCGCTCATCATCGGCATCTCGAAGTATCGCAACAACGCGGGCGGCCTCGCCGACCTCAAATACGCCGACGCCGACGCGCAATCGCTCCACAAGTTTCTCCAACTGCCGAACGGCGGGCGCTTCTCGCCCGACAACATGCGACTCGTCCTGAACGAGCAGGCGACCGTCGCCAACATCAAGAAACTGTTGAACGACTTCATCGGGCAGGCCAGCGCCGACGACCTGCTCCTCGTCTTCATCGCCGGGCACGGCGCGCCCGATCCTTTCGCGCCGCAAAATCTCTACTTCATCGCGCACGACACGAACGTTGACAACATGCCGGAGACGGCTCTGGCGATGAAGGATTTTCAGAGGTATCTCGAACAGCACGTGCGCGCGCGTCGGCTCGTCCTGCTGGTTGACACTTGCCACAGCGCGGGGCTGACCGGCTCGGGCGGCGAGGCCACGCGCGGTCTCGGCAACAACCTCGTCAGCCTCTACATAGAGAAGTTGTTGTATCAAGAGGAAGGCAAGGCGGTGATCACTTCGAGCGACGTGAACGAACTGTCGCAGGAGTCCACGCGCTGGGGCAACGGGCACGGCGTCTTCACACATTTCCTGCTCGAAGGCATGCAGGGCAAGGCCGACGCTAACACGGACAGGCTCGTCACGGTCGGCGAACTGTTCCGGTACGTGCGCCAGAAGGTGCGGCTCGACACGCAGTTTCGACAGAACCCGCGCATGCTGGCGGGCACGAACGAAAATTTGACGCTCGCCGGAACTCCCGGCACCGGCGGGCGCTAATTGAGAGGAAACGTCGGAGCAGGAACGCGGAGACGATGAACTGAAGAGGAAATATCTTTAGTTCCGCGTTCCTGCCTGATCATTTTCCGCCGCGTCTCGGTGGACAGTGCTTTTAGTTCTTCCCGAAGGCGCCGCCCCGTAGCCTTTCCCGCCTTTACCACAATCCTTGACTTGGTACGAATTTCGACGGTAAAGTTGTTTAACTTTGCCGGTTCGGCGAGTTGTTTCCCAGAAGCCCGCTGTTCGCTTTTTCGTGACCTCGTCGGGCATTCCGAAAACATTTTTTTGTATCTTAAGCTCAGACCTTCGCGACAGATTTCAAGCGGTCGGGGCATTCTCCGGTTAACGTTCGTCCTTAATTTTACTGGCCGCCGCAGAACTCCTCCTGCCGGTCGCACCTGTTCCGACTTTCCACGCGTGCGCGTCGTTGCTTTCCATTCTTTCGCCCTTGCCGTCAGAGGACGTAGTTGTGAAGAATAATAGTTTTACCGTTTCGCCCTCATCCCGTCCGGCGCGTCGCCGCCTGCGTTTCACATTCTTCCTGTTGTTGGGTCTGTCGTTGCTTGCGGCTTCGGCGGGCACGCGCATGTTTTCGGCAGCGACGACGGTTGAGGCCGCGTCGCGCACAGCGTCGAAGCGTGCGGAGAAGTCCGGAAAGAAGCGCCGGGCGAACAGGCGGGGCGCAAACGCTCGACGCACGCGCAGGGCTGCGCAGACCTCGCCGAGGCGCGCGGCAGCAGAGATGCCGAAGCACGCGCCCGTGAACGAGCCGACCATAGGCGCACACGGAGAGGGCGACGAGCGCGAGATTATTGACGAGCGCGAGCGCTGGTTTATGATGCAGCGCGCCTACCCGTTCGACAAGCCGCCCGCCGATGGCCGTCTCCGTGCCTATCTCTCCCGCCCGAAGGATGCGGGGCGCGGCAAAGACGGTAGTTCCGCTTATTCGCTTGCGCAGACGTGGCGCAGCATCGGCCCCTCGCCGACCACGCCCGCTTTCCCCTCGAACTGGGGCATGACGAGCGGGCGCATCAACTCTATCGCCATCCACCCGACGAACCCGCAGATCGTCCTTGTCGGCGCGGCCACCGGCGGCATCTGGCGTTCGACCAACGGCGGCGCAAACTACGTCCCCGTCAGCGACGGGCAGGTTGACCTGGCCGTCGGCTCAATCGCGTTTGCGAAGAGTAACCCCTCGATTGTCTACGCCGGGATGGGCGACCTCGGCAACGGCTATTTCGGCACGGGCGTTTTGAAGTCAACGGACGCCGGGGCAACCTGGACGCGCATCAGCAACGATTCGCTCCCGCCGCTCGGCACGACGAGTAAAATCGAAGTTGATCCTACCGATGCCAACCGCGTCTATGTCCTGCAAGCTACGCACACGCTCACGACCTCTTATGACAAGGTCAATGCCGATGGGAATCGCTACGCAAGTGGAGTTTTCGTCTCTACCGACGGCGGTATCAAATGGGTAAAGACGCTTTTCGGAAGCCCGCGCGATCTGGCTATTGATCCTGAGACGCGAACCATCTACGTCGGTATGAATCCGGTAACTATCGTAACGCCCGCCGGTGTGCCGCCCGTTGTGGAACCCGCGACTCTCCAAAAGTCCGAGGACGGAGGATTAACCTGGACGCCCCTGTTTGTTTCTCCTACGGGCACGAATACCACTGACATGCGTGTCGCGGTATCACGCAAACGGCCTGATAGCGTGTATTTGTTGTCCGGCAATCGAAGCAATATCCGGCTGGACATAATTGACCGGCTCACGGGGCTGGCGACGACAAAGAATTTGAAGGGTGTTGACCCCGGACAGTTCGGCTACAACTCTTATCTTCACGTGAACCCTGATGATGCCAACGTGATCTACATCGGCACGCGCGACCTCTACGTGAGCGGCGACGGCGGCAACAGTTGGAGCAACCTGACCAGAAACTTCATCTACCGGGCGGCGCAAAACGATTACCCGTACTGTCCTGAGATTGACCCTCCGTATGAACCATGCCGGACAATAAATTCCGGCGGCGCCAAGTCACATCCAGACCAACACGCCTTCGCCTTCCACCCCACGAACCCGAACGTCATCTACATCGGCAACGACGGCGGCGTTTCGCTTTCAAGCGACGGCGGCTCGAAGTTCGAGTCGTTGAACGCGTCGCTCACGCTCACGCAGTTCGTCGGCATCTCGATGCACCCGACCGATGCGTCCATCTCCTACGGCGGCACGCAGGACAACGGCACGCAGCGGCGCGTAGAAGGAACGAGTACGTGGAAAGAGTTCAGCAGCGGCGACGGAGGAAACAGCATCGTCAACCCCGTCGATCCGAGTATGGTGTTTACCACTTACGTGCGCGGAACGATCAACCGATTCCGTAACAATGGTCTGACCCACGAGCGCTCAATCGGTGACAGTTCAAATTCTTCGGTCGTGGTCTTCAAAGATTCTGTTTCCGGCGCGCGCGACAGGATCGGTTTCTACCCCCCGTTCAAGGGCAATCAGGTAGATTCAACTCTTTATTTCGGAACTCACAGACTGTGGATTAGCACGAACACAGGGGATTCGTGGAGTAGTCCGGGCGAGGGCGCTGATCTGACGAAGGGAATTACCCTGCAAGGTTCAGACGTGTTGAGCGCTATCGGCGTATCGCGCGCTGCCTATTCCGTTTCGCAAATCATCTACACAGGCTCGGCGCAGGGGCGCGTGATGGTCACGCAGGACGGCGGCGCGAATTGGTCGGACATCACGGCGGGGCTGCCCAACCGCTTCGTCGAGAGCATCACGGTCAATCCTGCGAATGCGGCAGAGGCTTATGTGACCTTCGGCGGCTTCGGCTCAGGACACGTCTTCCGCACGACGAACTCGGGCGCGAGTTGGACGGACATCGGCGGCTCGCCCGGCCAGCCGAACGCCATCCCGAACGTCCCGGTCAGCGCGTTTCTCATCGACCCGAAAACTCCCTCGACGCTCTATGCCGGGACGGACATCGGCGTCTTCCGCTCGACCGACAACGGCGCGACGTGGGCGACGTTCAACCAAGGGATGCTCCCGGCGGTCGTCACCGGATTCGCCACAAGCGCTAACGGCACGATCCAACTCTCGACCGACGGGCGCGGCGCATACGAATTGGTCACGCAGCCCAACTACACCGTCAGCGGGCGCGTGACGCTGTTCGAAGGCGGCGCTGGATTGGGCGGCGTCACCGTGAGGCTCGCCAATGGGCAGCCGTCGCCCCCGACCGCGATAA
>DASQDV010000270.1:0-8156 GCA_035633995.1 Pyrinomonadaceae bacterium
AATGAGAGCGGATCAGAAATGGCGGGCTTAAAGACGCCTTTAGGCTTACATATGGTCTGGTGCATCATCTCGGCATCTGCGAAGTGCCCACACCCATCACGGGGAGAGGCCAAAAGTAGTGACTCTATAGTGACTCAAATAGTTAAGGGCAGCCAATTGGCTGCCCTTAAATTATTGATTCTAAAAAGGCGGCGATCGGAATCGAACCGATGAATAAAGGTTTTGCAGACCTCTGCCTTACCACTTGGCTACGCCGCCGGATTGATTTCAAAGGACTTTTGAGATTGTCTTAGATGCCTTCGATTGCTGTTTTGACCACTTTGGGCAAAATATCACGACAGTTTTCACTACATCTAAAAGCCCTTCAAACAATGTCCAGACAAATTACTATAAGCCCGCCTTGTCGTCAATTTGCCGGGAAAATCTATTTAATATAGGAAATGACAAAGATGCTTGAGTTTAGATAGCATATTGTTAATATAATGAAATAGGTCACTACTAGTGGAAAAAAGCTATTTAACTCAAGATTCTTTCGACAATCTACTCCGGTGGTTAAATTCTGACCGCGAACGGGCGGGTGAAAAGTATGAGGATATTCGATTTGGGCTTATACAATTTTTTAAATCTCGTGGTGCTGACTCGGCAGAGGAACTGGCAGATGAAACGATAAATCGCGTCGCTAGTAAGCTTCCACAAATTGCTGATAACTATATTGGCGACCCTACATCGTATTTTTATGGGGTTGCAAAAAAAGTCCAGCTTGAATATTTCAGACGCCAACGCTCTGTTGTTTTACCTGCTGAAATATCTTCATTAGAGAAAGAAGAATATGAGGTTATTTATAGCTGCTTAGAACGATGCCTCGCACAACTCCCGCCTAAACATCGTGAGCTACTAATAGCATATTATAGAGAAGGTAAACTCCATAGGAGAAAAGAGTTAAGGGAGAAACTGGGAGTGCGGTCCGGTGCCCTGCGGGTGCGTGTCTATCGGCTAAAAAATCATCTGGAAAAGTGTGTGCGAATGTGCCTGGAGGGGAAATAAGCTAAGATGTTCTAAATATAGAGGGTTACTGCACTTTTTGTAACGTTTTTGGTTAAATCCTCATAATCGCGGGGGATGTAACAAAACTCATCTTTTGCTCATATCATGTTAGGAGCGTCTGTCAATTTTAAGGGTTTTAAGAACGAAATTATGAGCAGCGAAGATCAAACCAAAAAGTTCAATCAAACCGAGTACAGTACTCAGCCTACCATAAGCACAGTGCTGGAACGCATCAATGCGCTCGGCGATAGTATCGGTCTACGCCTGAATGCCTTAGAGGAAAGATTCGTAACTGAAATAACTGAAGTGGTTGCTACTGTTCGCAGGGTGGAGAGAAAAATCGAAATACTGAATGATAGTTTACTAGAGGTGCGTGCGGACAATCGAGATATGCTGGAAAGGGTAGAGCGACTAGAGTCAAACCCTGCATAGGCCACGAATAAAGCAGAAAGGCGAAAGGCGAAAGTTAATCTTTCGCCTTTCGCCTTTCTATTTGAAATTGTGGAGCGGGAGACGAGATTTGAACTCGCGACTTCGACCTTGGCAAGGTCGCACTCTACCACTGAGTTACTCCCGCTCAGCGAAAAGAGATTTTACCGATTCGTCCACGCTTGTCAAGCGAGCCTCCGAAGGAATTTGACAAGGCCGCCCGCGCGCGGTTAATTTCCCTTACGTCAGCACCCTGATAAACTCCTTGTAAATTCAGTTTCGACACCGCTCAACCGGAGTCTGTAAAAATCGCACGCGCCCCCGTTGCGCGCGTGCCGGAAGGAAGGTCTTCGCCTATGTCTTCAAGAGATTCTTTGTCGGCGTCGTTTGCACGCTGGTCGCTGTCGTTCGTTGCAGTGATGTGCCTGTTAGTCGGAGTCGCTGCGGGTCAAGGTTACCGGAAGCCGCCGCAGGCGGTGCTCGACGTGCTCAACTCGCCCGTGACGCCTTCCGTGTCCATCAGCCCGGCGCGCGACCGGATGTTGCTCGCGACGGGCGTGCGCTATCCGCCCATCAGCGACCTCGCGCAGCCGATGCTGCGCCTCGCCGGATACCGCATCAACCCGAACACCAACGGGCCGCACCTCGCGCCGTATTTCGTCGCGCTCTCTTTGAAGCGCATTGCGGACGGCGCGGAGACGAAGGTTGAATTGCCTGCGGGCGCGCAGGTGGGATTGCCGCAGTGGTCGCCTGACGGGAAGCAGTTCGCGTTCACGAACACCACGCCGAACGGAATCGAATTGTGGGTGGCCGACGCTCTTTCGGGGCGTGCCACGAAAGTCAAGAACGTGCTGGTCAACACCGCTCTGGGCAACACGCTGCTGTGGATGCCGGACAACCGGACGCTGCTCGTGCAACTCGTCCCGGCGGCGCGGGCGCGCCTGTCGCCCGCGTCGAACGTGCCGCGCGAACCGAACATACAGGAGAGTTCAGGCCGCGCAGGCCCCGTGCGCACTTACCAGGATTTGCTCAAGACGCCTTACGACGAGGAACTGTTCGACTATTACGCGACGGCTCAACTCGCTCTCGTCGATGCGGCGAGCGGGCGCGTGACGAATATCGGGCAGCCCGCCATCTATGACACGGCCAGCCCGGCTCCGGACGGAGCGCACCTGCTCGTCGTGCGCATCAAGCGCCCCTATTCGTATCTCCATCCGGCGAACTCTTTCCCGAAAGAAGTAGAGGTGTGGGACACGCGGGGGCGTGTGATGCACAAGCTGGCGAGCATGCCCTTGCAGGATCAAGTGCCGATTGACGGCGTAATTACGGGGCCGCGCTCGCACAGTTGGCGCCCGAACGAACCGGCGACGCTCGTGTGGGTCGAGGCGTTGGACAACGGCGACCCGAAACAGAAAGTCGCGCACCGCGACCGCGTGTTGATGCTGAAAGCGCCTTTCACGGGCGCGCCCACAGAGTTGACGAAACTCGAAGACCGCTACGCAGGGATGCAGTGGTTCGAGCGCGGCGGCCTCGCCTTCGTCAACGACTACAACCGCGACACGCGCCGCATGCGCACGCAACTCTTCAACATTGACAACGCCGGAGTCGCGCCGCGCGTCATCTGGCATCGCAACGTGCAGGATCGTTACAACGATCCCGGCACGCCCGTCACGCGTCTTTTGCCGACCGGCCACCGCGCGATCATCTACCACAACGATCAGATTTATCTTGCCGGAACGGGCGCGTCGAACGAGGGCGACCGCCCGTTCCTCGACCGCTTCAACCCCGCGACGCAGAAGGCCGAACGCCTCTTCCGCAGCCACGAGAAGAGTTATGAAACGTTCGTGGCGCTCTTGAAGGACGACGCTTCGCAATTCATCACGCGCCGCGAAACGCCGATTGAGCCGGGAAACTTTTTCCTGCGCACCTACCCCGTACCCAGCAATGCGGCAACCGCTGCATTCGCGAATGAAACTACCCCCGCGTCGGCCGCCAAGCCGCTCACGCAGTTCCCAGACCCCGCGCCGCAACTGCGCGACATCAAGAAACAACTCGTCACCTACAAGCGCGCCGACGGCGTGCAACTCTCCTTCACGCTCTACCTGCCGCCCGGCTACAAGGAGGGCACGCGCCTGCCTACGATCGTCTGGGCATACCCTCTGGAGTTCACAGACGCGGCCACCGCCGGTCAGGTCTCAGGCTCCACGCAACGCTTCACGACCATCGGCGGCCCTTCGCACCTCTTCTTCCTGCTGCAAGGCTACGCCGTGCTGGACAATGCGACGATGCCCGTCGTCGGCGACCCGGAAACGGTGAACAACACTTACGTCGAGCAGATCGTCTCAAGCGCGAAGGCGGCAATTGACAAGGCTGTGGAGATGGGCGTGACAGACCCCGAGCGCGTCGGCGTCGGCGGACATTCCTACGGCGCATTTATGACGGGGAACCTGCTCGCGCACAGCGACCTGTTCCGCGCCGGTATCGCCCGCAGCGGCGCTTACAATCGCACGCTCACGCCCTTCGGCTTCCAGAGCGAGCGGCGCATACTGTGGGACGCGCCGGAGATGTACATCAAAGTCTCGCCGTTTATGAACGCGCAGAAGATCAAAGAGCCGATCCTCCTGATTCACGGCGAGGCCGACAACAACACGGGCACGTTCCCGATCCAGTCCGAGCGCATGTATCAGGCGATACGCGGCACGGGCGGCACGGCGCGTCTCGTCATGCTCCCGCTCGAATCGCACGGCTACGCCGCGCGCGAGACGACCGAGCATGTCCTTTATGAAATGCTCAGTTGGTTCGACAAGTACGTGAAGAACGCACCGCCGCGCACGCAGGAGCAGAAAGCCTCTGCGGACACGAAGTAAGGCGCAGCCGAAACGATGAACGCGAAACGCGGAATGAAAAGCAACTGTCTTTCATTCCGCGTTCCGCGTTTCTGCCTTCATCGTTTCTTTGCAACTTTAGCCGTTCGAGTTTCGCAGCCGCCGGACGTGGTAGGTCGGGAACGTGCCGTACTTTTTGGCGAGCGGCGTCTGGCCGACGTAGTCGCAGGTGAATTCGGCGACGCTCTGCGCGGCGGCGAGCGCGGCGAACGCCTGGCTGGCGTAGACCTGACCGGGCGGCGTGATGGGTTCGAGGCGCGCGGCGCGGCTGACGTGTGTGCCGATGAAGTTGAGGTGTTGCGTGACCGGGTCGGTGCAGGCGTAGACCGGCCCGGCGTGGAGCGCGATGCGCAGATTCAGGTCGGCGGGCAACCCGCGCTCAGTCCAGTCGGTCGCGTTCAACAGGTCGCTCAGGTCGAGCGCGAAGCGCCCGGCGGCCTGCACGTCCTCAAAGACGAGATAGAGACCGTCGCCCCAGGTGTTCCTGAGAAGCGGCGCGGGTTGAAAACGGGCGGCGAGCGTGCCGATTGCGCCGAGGAAGTCGCGCACGAAGACGGGTATCTGCGCTTCCGTGAGCTTGCTGAAGTTGACCGCGTCGGCGAAGAGGAGCGCGGCCATGCGCGCTTTGAAGTCCGTCGCCGCGCCTGCGGTCTGAACCGCGTGCGCGCTCGCGGTGGCGGCGGCGTTCGCGGGCGGGCGGGCGGCGACCTGCGTTGCGTCGTCTTCGGGGAGCGCGAGCGCGACGAGTACGGTGTCGAGTTGCTTGGCGCGAATCAAGGCCAGCCCTTGCAGCAGGAGGCGCGCATACTCGTCGGATGCGCCGCCCTCCGCCATGTTCTGCTCGGAGGCCGCGACAATCGAGGTGACGCGGCGCAGGAGCGATTCATAACGCGCGGCGCGATCTGACGCAGACTCGTCGCCATCGCCTGATGCCTCCGCGCGTTGCGCCGCCTGTTCCGTTTGCTTCGCGCATTCCGTATGTTTCGCCTGTTCCGCCTGTTCTGCTTTGAGCAGTTCGCTTAACTGGCAGGGCAGGATGGCGTGGGTTTCGCCGCCCGCTTCGAGCATCGCTTCGAGAAACGACGCATCGCCGTAGGACGGCACGGCGGCATAGCCCACGCCCGCGTTGAGTTCGACGAGGCGCGCGAGGATAACTTTCCGCGCCGACGCTTCCGCCCAGGCAGGCACGCGCCGCGCCGCTTCGCCCTCGTGCGCCGCGCCGCGCCCGTCGGACACGACGACTTTCGGCGCGGGCAGATGTTTGTCTATGAACGTCGGATCGCCGCCGAGATATTCCGTGATGAGGCGCGCGTTGCGACGCGTGGAAGTCAATTCGCCGAGATGCTGCTTGCCGGTCGTCGCCGCCTGCTCGTACCAGCGCGCGGCCTCCGTCCAATCTTCACAGACGAGCGCAGCCTCGCCGAGCGTCGCCAGCGGCCAGTAAGCGTCGCCGCCCGTCGCTTCGAGTTGGCGCAGCGCCTCAAGGCAGCGCTCGCGCACCTCACCGGCCAGCGTGCGCGCGCGCTCGCGTTCGCCGGAGAGCAGCGCGAGGGTGGCGGCGTTGATGCCCGTCCAGTAACCGCCGCTCAACTGATAAGCCTCCTCGTAGAACTTGTACGACTGTCGAAGCTGTCGCGCGCGTTCGTTCGCGTCGGTCGCCTGCTGCCAGAGGTCTTTGTGCGTGCGCGCGAGCATGCCGACGGTCTCTTCGTCGCGCTGCCCCTCGCGGTAGAGCGCGGCGAGGAGCGTGTTGGCGCGCATGGTCGCACCCGTGCGCGTGAGCGCGAGCGCCTGTAGTTGACGCAGGCGCAGATCGCCCGGCCAGAACTTGCGCCCTTCGGAGACCACGTCGTAGGCCAGAAGCATCTCGCCGAGTTTGACGAGACGCTCGGCGAGGCGGCGATACAGTTCGGGGTGGCGCGCCCAACGCGTTGTGTCGCGCGACTGCCAGACGGCGAGCAGGCCGTTGAGACCGAGCGCGCCGGGGCGGTCGAGCGCTTCGAGGATGGCGTTGACATCGTCGGTCGTCGTGGCCGCAAGCGCGGCGTCGCGCGCCGAGTCGCGCGCGGGCGGTTCGATCCGGTAGCCGAGCGAGAGAATGGTCTTGAGCGTTTCGAGCGCGGTGTTGCGGTCGTACTGCTTTTCGACTTCGGACAACTCTTCGTAGGAGACGAGGCCGGGATGCTCGCGGCGCGCGTCGTTGCGCTCAGCGCCGTAGTGCCAGTTTTCGGAGACGCGTTGCTGCGCCCAGATTTCGTGCGTGTTCTTGGCGAGCAACTCGGTCAGTTCGAGTATGTCTTCGGAGAGCGTGATCTGAGAGGTGTCAATGGGGCGCGGTTTGTATTCCACAAACTTCTCCTTCGAGAGTGTCGCTTCCAGAATTTCGCGCGCGGGTGGCGCGGGGCACGCGCGCCTCTAGCGCTGCGCGGCGACGGCGGTGAAGCCGTAGAGCGTCTCGGCCGGGATGAACGTCCATTCGCTGCTCGCGCGCCGGACGGCCTCCTGCCCCATGTCAACCACCATGTAGCCGAGCGCGCGGCGGACGCGCACGCGGTCTTCGGGCGCAACGCTGTTCTGCTCGGCCCAGCGCAGCCAGCGCACCGCGCAATCCATCGCCCACGGGTGCCAGAGGAAGCCGACGCCCTCTTTGCCCGTGTACTCGCGGTTCTCGTGGTCTACGCAGATGGCGGAAAACTCCGCGCGCCCGATGGGGAAGTTGAAGTCGCGCTCGTTGATGCGCGCGAGGTGGCGCGGAATCTCCGCCAGTATGTGGGGCGGCACCTGATAGCCGGTCTCGGCTTCGGCGCGCAGGAGCAGCGAATAGATTTGCAGCGTCAGCCCGTCGAACGTCTCATACGCGCCTTCGCCCGTGCCGTGCCAGCCGGGGGGCGTGGTCGTCGTGTCGTAGTTGTCGGCCAACCACTGCGCGGCCTTCTCCAACATCTCGTCGCGCCGCCCGGCGCTGCCCTCCCACCCCAGCCCCGCGTGCCGCAGTTCGAGCAGCGTGAGCAAAGCGAGCGTCGTCGTGTAAGGGTTGGCGTCGTCGGCGTCGCGCTGGCGCGGGAACATGTTCCAGCCGCCGCTCTCGCGCGGGCGATAGAGACGCGCGACCTCCTGCGCGTAGGAGAGACGCGCGAGCAGGCGTTCGCGCTCCGCAGCGTCGAGCAGGCCGGGACGCGAGAGCGCGGCGGCGAGCGCGGCAATCGTCCAGAGCGCGGGTTCGGCGAGCGTGTCCGTGTCGTTGTTGTGCGAAATCCAGCCGTACTTAACGCCGCCTTTCTCCACCGCAACGCCCGGCGCGAAAGGCGCTTCGAGACAGGGGAGCAGGCCGCGCAACTCTTCGTTCGTCGCTTCGGGGATGCGGAACATGGCAAAGAGCGCCTGCGAATGGCTCCACGTCTCGATGTTCAACTTGCCGCCGGGCTTGAGCGTGGCTTTGATCCAGTTGTCCGGGCTGCGGTTGGCCGAGAGCGTCTCGAACAACTGGCGGCGCGAGCGGCTGGCCGCGCTCTGTATCTCCGGCATCTGTTTGGCGCGGCGCAGCACGGACGAGTCGTGCCGGTCGAGCACTGTGCGCACCGCTTCGCCGCCCGGAATCGCCAGCCCCTTGTCGGCCATCACGAGATAGAGGAACGACGCCACGAGCAGCGAGCCGAGAATGCTCGCCGCGAGTTTGAGCCGTTGCCGGCGGACGCGCCGCAGTTCGCGTTGTTTGAGTTCGTCGAAGCCGACGCCGAGCACGCCCGCCAGCAGTTTGAGTTTCGAGTTCTCGCGCCCGTCCTTGCCCTTGCGCGCGTC
>DASQDV010000271.1:0-2715 GCA_035633995.1 Pyrinomonadaceae bacterium
CTCTCCAAACTTTCATGCTTTTCACTTCTCATCTCCTCATGCCCGGCAAGTTGTTAAAGAGAGCGGCGACACACGCGCCGAGCCGTCCTCAAGTTTCGTTCGACGCCATTTAACTTTCGCCCGCGTCTCCTCCGGTTCATCAGTCGTTCGCGGGCAGGGCGCGCAGGGCGCGCAGGCGTTTGACGATCAGGTGAGAGATGTCTTCGGCGGCGACGCGCCCGTTGATGGCGACGACTTTGCCCTTGGCAACCACGATTGAAGAGGCGGGTTCGACGACGCTGAAAATGTAGTTGAGCGCCGTCTTCTGAATTTCCAGCACGAGGTCGGCGCGCTGCCTGTCCTTCACAAAAGAGAGTTGCCACTGGCCGAACTCCGGCAGCTTGTCGAGTTTGTATTCGAGATAGTCTGCATTGATGTGCTGGTTCGGGCTGATGTAGATGGTGCGCGCGGCGCGCAGGATGTCGGTCGGCGTATCGCCGAGCGGCGCACGGTCGCGGCGCGCGGTGCGCGTGCGTGAAGCGCGTGCGTCCGAGTCGGAGTAATTACGATCACCGGCGTCGCGCGAAGTTTGTGCGCTCGCTGTAACGCACGCGACGACGAGGACGAACGAGAGCGCGGCGAGGCGCAGGGCGTTTGATATTTTGTGCATAAGATTTCTCCTTCGATTATCTTCCGATTATCTTCAAGGCTTTCCTTTCAGTCGCACGTCAGTATGGCAACGCGTGTGCCGCGCGTCGTTATGCGGTAAATGCCGCAAAGTCTGCGCGCCGCGCTGACGGCGATGCCGCCCGCGCACGTCACCTGAAAGAAAAACGCGGCGGCGGGACAAGTCGGGCTTAAGTGCCGGGAAAGGCAGGGGCGAGCGGGGCGAAGCTAATTTTTCGCTTGACGTGCGGGCATCGCGCCGCGTAGAAGTTGAGACGCACCCGAGCCGCGTAATGCTTTTCCAGGTCCACCGGACTGAGACCGAAACCCGACCGCTAATCTGAAGACATGATTGATCCGTCCAACGACCGGATAGAGGAGATAAATGCGCGAGCGGAGAGAGCCGCGCCTCAGTCGCCGTCCGAACCGGGAAGCGACAGCGCGGCGACGCTGCGCGGCGTGGTCGAGATGGTGCGTCGCGTGATGCGCTCGGACACGGCGAGCGTCGCCACGTTCTCCGTCGCCGAAGGCACGATCACATGGAAAGCGACGAGCGGCTTCAATTCGCTCGCCGCCGGAGACGAGGAAGAGATCGTTATCCCTCTGCGCGGCATGTTCGCCGAGCGCGCCGCATCGGCCGAAGACATGACGATCATCGAAGTGCGCAACGTCGTGGGCGGCGAGCTCCCGGCCAGCGAGTTTCCACTCCACAGCGCCGAAGGGTTGCGCGATCTGGCGCTCGTGCGCCTGCGCGCGCGGCGCGAAACTTTGGGGCTGCTCGTCGTCGGCTATCGCACGCCTCATCGTTTCACTGCGGAAGAGAAAGAGTTGCTCGAAAGCCTCGCGGAGATGGCCGCGCTTGCGCTCGACAATGCGCGACTTCTGGAAACCGTCAGCGCGGGCAAGAAAATCTGGGAGCAGACTTTCGACGCGATGCCCGACGGCATCATCGTCCACGATGCCTCGATGCATCTCACGCGCTGCAACGCGATGGCCGCCGAAATGATGGGCTTCGAGCAGCCGTCGGAAGCCATCGGCCTTACCTGCGCGGTCGCCTTCGCGCGTCTCTTCGGCGAACGCGCCGCCGCTTTCCACATGACGCCCCGCGCCACCAGCGGCGCATCGTCCTTCGAGATTCAGGCGGAAGACGCGCGCCGCTACCTCGTGGCGGTTGCCCCGCTCGACGGGGTTGAGGGCGCGCGCGGTTCGAGCGTCATCACGTGGAGCGATGTGACGCAGATTTCCGAGATGCAGGAGCAACTTTCGCGCTCGCGCCGTCTTGCCACCGTCGGCCAACTCGCCGCCGGCGTCGCTCACGAGATCAACAACCCGCTCGCCGCCATCACGACCTGCGCCGAAGCGACCTTGCGCGACATACGCTCCACACCCGACCTCTCGACGGTCGCGACAGAACGCTCATGGGATTTTTACCTCGAAGAGATCGTGCGTCAGGCGTTGCGCTGCAAAGCGATCACGCGCGGCCTGCTGGATTTGTCGCGCCAGCGGCGCGCGCGCCGCGAGCCGTGCGACATCAATCTGCTCGTCCAAAACAGCGTCCTGCTCGTGTCGCAGCGCGAAGAGGCGCGCGACGTGTCGCTTGAGGTCGCGCTCGATTCGCAGATTGACGAACTGGCGACGGACGAAGTTTTGGTGCGGCAGATTCTCGACAATCTGTTGACGAACGCGCTCGACGCGGTTGAAGGAAACGGCTCGGTTCGCGTCTCGACGGCGCTCGACGGCGAGCGCGTGCGCGTCGAAGTGGCCGACACGGGCGCGGGGATTCCGGCGGAGATGCTCGTGCGCATCTTCGATCCGTTCTACACGACGAAGGAGGCGGGCAAGGGTTCCGGCCTCGGCCTCGCCATTTCGGCCACGCTCGCCGAAGCGCTCGGCGGCGCGCTCACGGTCGAATCCAAACCGGGCGCGGGCAGCCGCTTCCGCCTCTGGCTGCCGCGCCGCGCACCGGAGTCAAGGGACAAGTGAGGATTGCCAGTCATCAGTCGTCAGTTGTCAGTTGCATGTGGCTCTCGCAGGATCAACTAAAGATTTGAATTGAACAACTGACTACTG